>JBAZHO010000181.1:0-4865 GCA_041652375.1 Opitutales bacterium
GAGTTGGCGAACGCCCTGACGAAAGCCCGTCACCCTTGCTATTGGTCCAAGGAAACGCATGTTTCCTTGGACCTGATTACTTCCTTTTGACCCACACCAAATAGCGAGGAACCAAATTCTTCGTCTGCAATTTCGGCGGACTTTTGACTACCGCCATTACGTCTTGCGCGATGGTATCTTTCGATTACCCGGACGCTCCTTTCGGCTATTTCATCAGCCTGAAGATGTTGTTCGCTATGTCCGTGTTGTCGTAAAAGCCTGAGAACAGTTCGCTGCCCGCGCCTATCGCCCGCACTGGCACGGGGACCGCCGTGTGCGCGAACGAGGTCCAGCCTATGCCGGCCTTCTGCGCGAGTATGCGGCAGGCCGTGGCGCTCAGGGGTTCGTAATCGCCGTAGAGCAGATCGTAGGCTTCGCGTTCGGCGGGACTGACGGGGGCGTTCTTCTTCATTCCGGCCCGAAACGCCGCACGGAGCTGTTGCTGCTCCAGATCGGTCAGCGCAAGGCCCTTGCTCGCGTCGCCGAGGCCGAAATACCGGCGCACGAGGGCCAGCGCTTCGTCTTCGCTGCCTCCGTCGGGATGCGCGTCGCGGTACTGCCTCACGATGCCCGTGAACACCTCGTAGGATACGCTCTGGAAGGTCAGAAGGGCAAAGTCGCTCTCGTAATGCGCGCCTTCGTAACCCATTGCCATGCCTCCGGTTTCGTGGTCGGCGGTGACGATTATCAGGGTGTCGTCAGGATGCGCTAGGTAGAACTCCAACGCCCGGCGCACGGCATGGTCGAAGTCGATGACCTCGCGGACGGTTGTCGCCGCGTCGTTGGCGTGGCAGGACCAGTCGATTCTGCCGCCTTCAACCATCATGAAGAAGCCGTCGGGGTTATCGAGCAGCTCGATGCCCTTGGCCGCAAGGTCCGCCAGCGTGATGTCGCCCGGCGACTGATCTATGGCGTAGGGCATGATCGAACCGCTTGCGGACATGGGCGCAGTCACGATCACCCGCCCGTCGCCCTTGTGAAGGTTCAGGAATTCGTCCCGGGTGTCGAGGTAACGATACCCGCGACGCCGCGCCACGGCGATGCAGTTTTCGGCGCTCTGGACAATCTGCCCGTCGTCCGTTCCTTCGTTCAGGCTGGGATTGGAGCTGTCGATGCCTGAATCGTCCTCGGGCTTGAGGAATCCGACCCCGGCAAAGTAGTCGAAGCCGCTCTCGCTGAGCTGGAGGGCTATCTGGTGGAACATGTTGCGGTCCGGCTGATGGGCGTAGAAGACCGCAGGGGTCGCGTGGTCGATGGACACGCTTGTGACGATGCCCACCTTCATCCCCTTATCGCGCGCCCGCTCGGCCACGGTGGGGAACGCAAAGGTTTTTTCGGCATTCATGCCGATGATACCGGCGTTTGTCTTGCGACCGCTGGCCAGAGCCGTTCCCGCCGACGCGGAATCCGTTATGAGGCGGTCCTGCGCGTACGTGGTCGTCATTCCCAGCGCGGGGAAAGCGTCAAAACTCAGCGGAACCATCCCAGCGCGACCGCTTTGCGCAGCGAGAAAGGCCTCCGTCGCGGCGGCCTGCGAGAGGCCGAAACCGTCCCCGATGAACAGGAAGACGTATTTAGGAAGCGGGCCGTCATAGGCGTCGCGCCGCGCGTCCATGGCGCCGCTCTGCGCGAACATGACCTGCGTGGCAAAGAGCATCAGCACCACAAGCGCGGCGCGTCCTTGAAGGAAGAATCTGAACATGTCTGGGAAGAATGAAGTGAAATGCGGAGCGATTGATGCGGACCCCGGGGACACACTACCATGTCAACTTACTTATGTAAGCCAAAATAGGAACGCGCGTGAAACGTCGGCCTCCGGCCCTCTGCTTGGCACACGCCGTCCGTACGCGACCCGGCCCTGCCTCCCTCTCCCTCTACGGGTAACGAAGACAGGGCCAAGTTACTGCGCGGCGGGACGAATCGCCTCGCGGAGAGGCAATCCTACAGGTCGGTAATCGGCTTCATGTTCTTGGTAAGCAGCTTGATCAGGCCGATGGCCACAAGATAGGCCGAACCGCTTATCCAGAAGAGGATGTTGTAATGCCCGGTAAGCTGGACAACCCAGCCTGCGGAGGCCGAGAAGATCACGCTGCCGATCGAACCAGCCAGACCGCCGAGGCCGACAACCGAGCCGACAGCCTTCTTCGGGAACATGTCGGACACGGTCGTGAAGAGGTTCGCGGACCAGCCCTGATGCGAGGCCGCAGCCACGCCGATGATCGCCACGGCGAACCACATGCTGGTGGTGCTTGCGGCAAAGACGACGGGGACCACGAGACAGGCGAAGATAAACATCGTCCTATGGCGCGCCTTCTGCACGGGCATGCCCCTGCCGATCATCCAGCCGGAAACCCAGCCGCCCACAATGCTGCCAACGCTGGTCATCGAGTAGATGACGATCAGGGGCAGGGCCAGTCCCTTGAGTTCGACATGGAAATTGTTGTTAAGATACAGACCCAGCCAGTAAAGGTAGAACCACCAGATCGGGTCTGTGAGGAACTTGCCCAGCACGAAGGCCCATGCCTGACGATAACCGAGCAGCTTGAGCACGGAACCTTCTCGGAAACGACCTCTTCGTTGTCGCTCAGGATGTGCGCCAGCTCCGCCTTGTTCACCCTCGGATGCAGCTCCGGCTTCTTGTAAAGGGCCAGCCAGAAGAATACCCAGATGAAGCCCGTCGCGCCTGTGACCACGAACGCCGCAGGCCAGCCGTACGTGATGGTCAGCCACGGCACAACCGCCGGGGCCAGCACTGCGCCGATGTTCGCGCCGGAGTTGAAAATGCCTGTCGCAAGGGCGCGTTCCTTCTTGGGGAACCATTCGGCGGTGGTCTTGATCGCAGCGGGAAAGTTGCCCGATTCGCTCAGGCCCAGCAGGGCGCGGACGATGCCGAAACCCATCACCGTGCTGACAAGGCCGTGAGCCATGGCCGCCAGACTCCAGCCTACAATTGACACCGTGTATCCGACCTTCGACCCGAACCTGTCGATGAACCAGCCGAAGGCGGCCAGACCGAACGCATAGGCCGCAGTGAAGGCGGTGGTGATGTAGCCGTATTCGACCGCGTCCCATCCAATCTCCTTCTGCAAGGTGGGCGCGAGTATGTTTATCACGCTCCTGTCCAGATAGTTGATCGTGGTCGCAAAAAAGAGCAGAGCGCAGATTCGCCAACGGTAGTTGGTCATCACAGCGCCTGATTCCGGTGAATTGCTCATCGTAGGGCTAATATTGGGGGTATGCTTGTGTTACGCCCGGACGGTCGCTGGCACGATGGCGATAGCGGATTTCAACCGAGACGTGTGTGCGTCTCGTACTCGCAAATCGCCGTGCCGCATGGCCAGAAACATGTACAGGCAGGAGTAATTTAGGGAGCGTTTGAAAACTCGACTCCCGTCGGAATGCGTGCGTCTTTCCGGCGCAAAACCGGTCTTCTTGACTCAGAGAATCTTGATTCATTTCGTCTCGAAACCCGATTTTTCACTCGAAAATACATCCCGCCTCCTCGGTACGCGTATTTTCAAACGCTCCCTAGGGTAAGGTGAAAAATATGAACAAATGTGCCGGACTAGGTAAGCTAAAGGGCGTTCTAACATTTGTGCGAAGACAATTCCCGCAGATTGGAAGGGATTTACGCAGATAATTGGAAAATAAGACGTTCTGATTTTCTAATCCCTGTTTTATCCCTGCTTATCTGCGGATAAAAATTCTGGTTTTTTCGGTTTTCTTATGGCAATCGCACTAAAGGCCGAAATACCGTTCGGCGTTGCGGTGACAGATATCCGTCACCATCGAGCCGACGCGGGCGATGTCCGGCGGATGAGGCCCTTCTCGATGTCCTCGCCGAGGATGTTGCAGAGGATGCGGCGGAAATACTCGTGGCGGCTGTAACTCATGAAGCTGCGGGAGTCCGTCAGCATGCCCACGAAGCGTGACAGCAGCCCCAGCCGCGACAGGGCGTCGATCTGCCAGCGCATGCCGTCGGCCTGATCGAGGAACCACCAGCCGCTGCCGTACTGCATCTTGCCGGGCACGCCGCCCTCGAAGAAGTTGCCGCACATGCATGCCAACAGGTAGTTGTCCGCCGGATTGAGGTTGTAGAGTATCGTCTTTGGCAGCTTTTCCCGCGCGGACAGTTCGCCCAAGATGCGCACCAGTCCCGGCCCCTGCCGGTAGTCCGCCACGGTGTCGCAGCCGGAATTCGGGCCGTAGCCGCGCATCATGCCCACGTTCACGTTGCGGAAAGCGCCGAGGTGCAACTGCATGACCATGTCGCGCTCCGCGTAGCGTTCGCCAAGGTGCGCGAGGACGTGGCCCGCGAAGGCGTCCGCGCGGTCCCCGCCCACATCAAGCCCCTTGCGGGCATCTGCGAAAGTCGCAGCGGCGTCGGCCTCGCCCGCGATTGATTCCGGGCAGCGCGACAGGCCGTGGTCCGCCGTCAGCGCGCCGCATTCGACAAAGTAATCGAGACGCGCGTCCAGAGCTTCGAGAAAGTCCGCGAGCGTGGAGCAGTCCCTGCCGTCGGCGGTCCCAAGCGCATCCACCCACTTGTTCCACGCGGGTGCGTCCGCGACGCCTAGCGCGGCATCCGGGCGGAAGCTGGGCGCGATGCGGGCAGGGCAGCCGCCTGCGGCCAGCTTTTTGTGATGCGCTAGGTCGTCCGAAGGGTCGTCCGTCGTGCCGACAAGGCTTACGTTGAACTTGCGCAAAATGCCCCACGCGTCCATGTCCGGCGCGGCGAGGCGCTCGTTGGCCCGCTCCCATATCGCCGGGGCCGTGCCCTCGTCCAGAAGCTCGTCGATGCCGAAGTAGCGCTTCAGTTCTATGTG
>JBAZHO010000182.1:0-4835 GCA_041652375.1 Opitutales bacterium
GGGTGGGGTGGGGGGGGTGGGGTGGGGCGGCGCGCGAGGGTTGCGGCAGGATGAACGGGAAGCTCCGGGGCCTATCAGAGCGCCTTTGCAGGACCCCTCCCATGCGCATTGCGGAAGCTGTCCAGCAGTTCCATCGTCGCAGCCGCAGGCGGCATGTTACCCGCCGCCACGGCGCGTTCCAGCAGCGGCAGGCGGGCGCGCACGGCGTCGTCCCGGTAGAACATGCCGCGCAGGGCTTCCTCGATCAGGGCGTGCATCCATTCCACGTCCTGCCGCCGCCGCCGCCTGTTCCATTCTCCGCTTTCCAGCGTGTTCTTGCGGAAATCCATCACCGTCTGCCACAGGTCCTCAAGGCCGTCCCCAGTGACTGCGGACGCCGTAAGGGCGCGCGTGTTCCAGCCCTCGGTGGCCGGTTGCAAATAATGCAGAACCCTGTTCATCTCCCCCATTGCCGCGCGGGCTTTGGACATATTGTCGCCGTCAGCCTTGTTTATAACGATAGCGTCAGCCAGCTCAATAACGCCCTTCTTGATGCCCTGTAACTCGTCGCCAGCGCCTGAAATCAGCACCAGCATGAAGAAATCCACCATCGAGCGAACCGTTACTTCGCTCTGGCCGACGCCCACCGTCTCGATCAGCGCAATATCGAACCCCGCAGCCTCGCAAAGGACCAAAGTCTCCCGGCTCTTGCGCGCCACGCCGCCCAGCGCGCCGCCGGACGGGGAAGGCCGGATGAACGCTTTGGGCTCGCGCGAAAGCTCCTCCATGCGCGTCTTGTCGCCCAGAATACTGCCCCCGCTGCGCGTGCTGGAAGGATCGACGGCCAGAACAGCCACATTATGCCCCCTGCGGCACAACGTGGTGCCCAGCGACTCGATGATCGTGCTCTTGCCCGCGCCCGGAAAGCCCGTGATGCCCACCCGAATGGAGTTGCCCGCCTTTGCCTGCACACGGCGCAGAAGCTCCGAAGCCTGCTCCTGATGCTCCGGCAGGTTGCTCTCCACCAACGTAATCGCGCGGGCCAGAACAGTGCGGTCGCCCGACACGACACCCTTTTCAAAATCATCCATGGACAAGCTCGCGCGCCGCTTGCGCAGACGCTGCGGAGCTGCGCCGCCGTCGGTTCCGGGCCGCACCTCGCTGAAAAAACCATCGCCGCCGCACTCCGGCGCCCATTCGGGAAGCTGTTTGCTGCTCTCGCTCATCGGGAATACCAGTCTTTACCCCGGCAGAGCACAATCGCAAGAGCCAAAAATGCGCAAGCGAAGCACACTACGCCCGTCCGCATGCCTAGACCCCAAAAAATATAACAAAACCGGGGGATAGGCGCACGAAGTCGCCGTAAGGGGCTGGAAGCCCCTTTAAGATGCGGAGCATCTTAGGTCAAGGGGCCGCGTCGCCCCTTGTGCAGGGCGCGTCCGCCCTGCCTACTCGTCGATGTAGCTTACGGGCATCTCCTCGACGGGCAGACGCTCAATCTTTGCTCCCAAAGCCCGCAGCTTGGCATCCAGACGCTCGTAGCCACGATCAAGATGGTAGATACGCTGGATCCACGTCTCGCCGCTGGCCGCCATACCCGCCAGCACCAAAGCCGCGCTGGCGCGCAAGTCGCTCGCCATGACCGGTGCGCCGGAAAGGGAAGCGCCGCCGTGGATGATAGCGCTCGGCCCCTCGATCGCAATATCCGCGCCCATGCGCGCCAACTCCGGCACATGCATGAAACGATTCGGGTAGATACGCTCCGTGACGATCGACAAACCCGGCGTCAAAGCCATCAAAGCGCACATCTGGGCCTGCAAGTCCGTCGGGAAACCCGGGTGGGGCAAGGTGACGATATCGACCGGCCTGCGCGGCGCATCGCCAATCACGCGGATCGACTGCCCCTCAGGGTTGCACACGCAAGAAACGCCACACTCCTCCAACTTGTCGATCAAAGCCCGCATATGACCCGGCACGACATTCTCCACGGTGACATCGCCCCCCGTGATGGCCCCCGCGATCAGAATAGTGCCCGCCTCGATGCGGTCCGGCAAGATACGATGCTTGCAGCCCCGAAGCTGTTCCACGCCCGTGATCTTCAAATAGTGACTACCAATGCCCTCGATCCTCGCGCCCATCTTGACGAGCATGTCGCACATATCCGCCACCTCAGGCTCGCAAGCCGCGCTCTCGATGCGCGTTATGCCCGGCGTCAACGCGGCGGCCATGACCAAATTGGCCGTGCCCGTGACAGTCGGCCCCTGCCGCCCGCCGAGGAACACGTAGTTGCCGCGCAGTTCGGACGCGTCCACCTCCACGTAGCCGCCGTGGATGCCGATCTTGCAGCCCAGCCTCGCCAAGCCCTTGAGATGCAAGTCTATGGGCCGCTGGCCGATCACGCAACCGCCCGGCATGGACACGCGCGCGCGCCGCTGCCGCGCGACCAGAGGACCGAGCACGCAGATCGAAGCGCGCATCTTGCGCACCAGTTCATAAGGCGCGACATGGCCGATCTGCTCCGCCTTGATCTTCCATACGCCGGGGGCGGGCCGAGAGACCGATGCTCCAAGCGCCCGGAGAATCTCACCCATGAAACGCACGTCGGACAAGTCCGGCACGTTCTCAATGGTGCATTCCTCCGCCGTCAGCAGGCAAGCTGCGAAAATAGGCAAGGCAGCATTTTTTGCCCCACCAGCTTGCACGATGCCTCGCAGCGGGGCACTACCTTCAACGCGCAGAACGTCCATGCGACACATGCTAAAGGGCTTGTGCGCGGAAGTGAAAGAAAGAACGGAGGCCGGATTGGGGAGCTTCCGCAAGTGCTTGCAGCAAAAGCTGTTAAACCCCAAGATTTTACCGCCTCACGCGCGTGGCGCGGCCCTGACGGCTAAACCTCCGTGCATATGGTATGCGCGATCTGCAAGGCCTTGTTGTAGCCGCAAAGCTTTTCGACCAGCGTCAGCGCGAACGGCAAGGCCGTTCCCGCTCCTCTGGAAGTCACAATCGGGCCGTCGCTCACGACATCCTCCTTCTCAAGGGCTCCCGGAAGTTCGTCAATCACGGAATGATGCGCCGTGATGCGACGTCCTTTGATGACGCCAGCATCCTTCAAAACCGTCGGCGCGGCGCAGATTGCGGCCACCATGCGCCCGGCGGCCACCTGATTGCGCACCATATCAAGCACGCGCCCATCCTGACGCATAGCGGTGAACCCCGGCCCGCCCGGAAGGACGATCAAATCCCAAGCCCGCGCCGGGACATCCTCCAGCATACAGTCGGCCAGCACCTTGATGCCGCAGCGACCCGTCACGTACAAGGCATTGGTGCGCGAAGCGACGATGGTCTCCACCTCCGCGCGGCGTAGAATGTCGATCGAAGTCACGGCCTCGATCTCCTCAAATCTGTCCGAAATGATGACTAATGCGGTCTTGTTCATGCTTGTCTGGCCCTCTTCCAATATAACAAAGGATAACACAGGATTCATCCGCGTCGAGACATCGAGCGGCAATCTTGCGCGACGGAACATTCCGACGTGGTAATTGACGGAAGCTGCGGACGCTGAAAAAGTTTTACCGGCCCGGCTTCCATTTTGCCGCCGGGCCTGCTACATTCAACTCATGGCCAAAGACCTTATGCAAAAGAGCACGCGACCCATTTCTGACGACGAAGAAGAGAACGACGAGATGAAGCCGCCTGCGGAACATGGCATCGAGCCTATGATCCAGAAACGCTTCGTGCAGGAGCGCAAGGTGTTCTTCTGGACGGACACCAACGACGAAGCCTGCCGCAAGGCCGTCGAGAAGCTGCTTTACCTCGAAGCCGTCGATCCGTGCAAGGAAATCACCTTCTACCTGAACAGCCCCGGCGGTTCCATCACCTCCGGCATGGCCCTGTTCGACACGATGCGCATCATCAACTCGCCCATCAAGGTCGTAGTCATGGGCATGGCCGCCAGCATGGGCTCGATCCTCCTGTGCGCAGGCAAGAAAGGCAGTCGCTTCCTGTTCCCGCATTCCCGCGTTCTGATCCACCAGCCACTGATTTCGGGCCGCATGATGGGCAGCGCCGTGGACATCAACATACAGGCCCTCGAAATGGAGCGCCTGCGCATGGAACTTAACAACATTCTAGCCGTGGCCAGCGGGCAGCCCCTAGACAAGATCTGCCGCGACACGGACCGCGACTTCTACATGACCGCCAAGGAAGCCATAGATTACGGCCTAGCCGACGGCATCGTGGAGAGCATGTAGCCCCGCATCCTGTGATGTAATTTCAAAAAAGCCCCGGCACGCAGATTTGCGCTTGCCGGGGCTTTTTGTTAACGCGCTTCTTGGATTATAGCGACTGCCAAAAGTTTCCCAAAACAGAAACCTAATCTGGCAAGGAAACGGGACAACTTACGTATGCACACGCTCCGGACGCCTCGGAGAGGCGTCCCTACCTAAGATTAAAAATATCAATGCGATAACCGTCTTAAAGGTAGGGACGGCTCTCCGAGGCGTCCGGTGAGGCACGCGTTCGTCCTGCGGTTTCAAATTGGCCGACTTTTGGCAACCGCTATATGACGGAAGAGATGTGCGCGGATACGTTATGCCGTGGTTTCTTCCCGCTTGGGATTTTCACGCGGATCAAGATCGAAGAGAAAACATGGAAGTTCTCTTGTATTCGTTTCTGGAATATTCACGGACACGTCAGGGCCTTCTGGAAAGAGTTTTTCCGTCCAGCGGACAACGATGTTGACGATGTTGCATATGACTTCGGTATGGTATTCGCGGATCGCCTTGGACATTTCCTCGTCCTTTGAGGCAAGCTCGGCGAGTCTGTCAAGTGCTTGGCCCATAGCCAGCGCGTGGTGT
>JBAZHO010000183.1:0-4815 GCA_041652375.1 Opitutales bacterium
TCCCGCCCTGGCCCCTTTGCTGACCATCCCCGCGAGCGACATGTCCGACGAGAGCGTGCGGGCGTGGATGGACGAGAACAGGCCCGACGTGGTCATCGCCCCCACCCCCACGCTCGGCAGGCACCTGCTTTCGCTCGGCTTCCGCATCCCGGACGATATCGGCTACGTGGCCATGTACGTGCTCAACGAGGACTCCAGATGCTCCGGCATCAGCCAGTTGCATCACCAGCAGTCCATCATCGCCATAGATCGGCTGGCCAGCCTTTTACAGATGAACTGCAAGGGCAGCCGCCCGCATCCCCAGCACATACAGATACGTGGGGAATGGCACGAGGGCACGACGCTGCGCCAGCCCGAATACGCGCCCGTGCGCACGGACAGGTAGGGGTTGCGCAAGGGACGGGAGCCGTGCGTTCGTCGCTGCAAATTATCGAACACAACCTGCGTTCAGTGAACGATTCGCCTGCAATTCGCCTCCATTAATTGTCCGTTCGCCCGGGCTGGCATTGCTTGTGCAGAATGTGAGGCAAGAGACTGGAAGCACACTTTCAACCATAAGATACTATGAGCGACACAGCTTGCATTTCACTGCGCGACACAGACAAGGCGCACCACCTGCATCCGTTCACCAACAATGCCGACATGCACGCAAAGGGCATCGGCCACATCATCACCGGCGCCAGCGGCTGCCGCGTGAGCGACGACGCGGGCCGCACCCTGCTGGACGGGCTTGCGGGCCTGTGGTGCGTGAACATGGGCTACGGGCGCAGGGAGATAATCGACGCGATAACGAAGCAGCTCAACGAGCTTTGCTACTACCCGTCGTTCTTCAACTCCACCACGGAGCCGACGATTCTGCTGAGCGAAAAGCTCTACGAACTGGGCCTGCCGCGCCTGACGCACGCGATTTTCTCGAACTCCGGCTCCGGCGCGAACGAGACAGCCATCAAGACCATCCTCAACTACTGGATGCTGAAGGGCAAACCGGGCCGCACGAAGCTGATGAGCCGCACGTATTCCTACCACGGCGTGACGCTCGGCGCGACCTGCCTGACGGGCCTGACAAGCTGCACCAAGCCTTTCGGTCTGCCAGTATCGGGCTTCATCCATGCGCCCGGCCCGTATCACTACGTGGCGAACACTGACCTTTCGCCTGTTGAATTCGGCCAGAAATGCCTCAAGGACACCGAGGCGCTGATCCTCGCCGAAGGCCCGGATACGATCGCCGCGATGTTCGTGGAGCCGATTCAGGGAGCGGGCGGCGTCATCATCCCGCCGGACGGCTACCTGAAAGGGTTGCGCGAACTGGCCCGCAAATACGGCATCCTCTACGTGTCCGACGAGGTCATCACGGGCTTCGGCAGGACCGGCGCGATGTATGCCAGCGAGGCATGGGATCTGGACCCGGACATACAGTGTCTGGCCAAGGGCATCACGAGCGGCTACCTGCCGCTGGGCGCGACGCGCATCAGCGACGAGATGTCGAAAACTCTTATCGACGGCGGCTACTTCGCGCACGGACACACTTACAGCGGACACCCGGTCCCTTGCGCGGCGGCTCTGGCGAACATCGCGCTGATGGAGAGCGAGCACATCATCGACTACGTCCACGACGAAATCGGCCCCTATTTCCAGAAGAAGCTGCTTTCGTTCGCAACTCACCCAGCGGTCGGCGAGGCGCGTTGCTGCAACCTCATGGGTGCGCTGGAACTGCTGGACAATGGCCGGAAGGTCACTGACCCGTATTTCGGCCTCGGGCCGAAGGCCGCGGGCCTGATTCGCAATCACGGCGTGATAGTGCGCGGTCTGGCGAACCTGATAGCAATTTCCCCGCCGCTCTGCATCACAAAGCCGGAGGTGGACGAGCTGTTCGAAGCCGTAAAGGCGGGTCTGGACGAGCTGGCAGGGTAAGCAGGGGAATAACCCCTGCACCTAGGATGCTTGCGCATCCTATGGGGGCTACGCCCCCAAGCGTTCACTTCGTTCACTCCCCCCAAAAATGGGAAAAATCACACTTTATCACAGGGTAATACAATGATCATAGGACTTCCAAAGGAAATCAAGGCACAGGAATATCGCGTCGCGCTCCTTCCGTCGGGTGTGCAGCAGCTCGTCGCCGACGGCCATAGGGTGCTCGTCGAAAGGGGCGCGGGCATCGGCTCGGGCTATCCTGACAGCGCATACATCGACGCCGGAGCGACGATGCTGGACACGCACGCGGGAGTGTTCGCTGGGGCGGACCTCATCATCAAGGTCAAGGAGCCGATCGAAATCGAATACCCGCTGCTCAAGCGGGGGCAGATTCTCTTTACATACCTGCATCTGGCCGCCGACAAGCCCCTCACGGAGGCGCTCATCGAGTCCGGCTGCACGGCCATCGCCTACGAGACGGTGGTCAAGAACGGCAAGCTGCCGCTTCTGGAGCCGATGAGCGAGATCGCCGGGCGCATGGCAGCGATGGTCGGCGCGCTGAACCTGTCCAAGAACAACAGCGGCATGGGCAAGCTGCTCGGCGGCATCCCCGGCGTCCTTCCGGCCAAGGTCATGGTGATCGGCGGCGGCACGGCGGGCATCAACGCGGCCCGCATCGCGGCGGGACTCGGCGCGGACGTGACGATCCTCGAAGTGGACCTCGACCGCATGCGCTTTCTGGACATGACCATGCCGAAGAACGTCAAAACGCTCTACTCCAACAAGGCCAACATCGAGGAACTGCTGCCCTCGACGGACCTGCTCGTCGGCGCGGTGCTCGTGCCCGGCGCGAAGGCCCCGAAGCTCGTCACGCGCGACATGCTCAAGCTGATGAAGGAAGGCAGCGTGCTCGTGGACATAGCGATCGATCAGGGCGGCTGCGTGGAGACTTCGCACGCCACCACGCACCAGAACCCGACCTACGTCGTGGAGGGCGTGACGCACTACTGCGTGGCGAACATGCCCGGCGCGTATGCCCGCACCTCCACTCAGGGCCTGACAAACGCCACTTTCAGCTATCTGCGCAAGCTGGCGAACCTCGGCGTGGAACGTGCTTTAGTAGCAGATCCCTCGCTCGTGCCCGGCGTGAACGTGATGAACGGCAAGCTCACCTTCAAGGCCGTGGCCGAGGCGCTAGACCTGCCCTTCACCCCGCTCGCCGCGTAAACTTAAAACTAAGAAGTTATCCACAGATGAGAAGGGATGAAAAAGGGATTAGGAAAAACAGAACGTCTTCTTTTCAATAATCTGTGTAAATCCCTGCTTATCTGTGGTTAAGAATTCATATTCAAATTCATATAATCAGCGGATAAATTTCTTCTTCTGTAAACAATGTCCGACTGGCCGAAATTCATCGATCCAGACGACCTCGCGCCGGGGGACTCCTCACCGCACCCAAACCTGTCGGAGGGTATCAGACTGCACGTTGTGGAGTCTCCCGGCGACCCTCTGTTCGACCTCGCCTTCCGGCTTCTTGACGATGAGTTCGCCAAGGCTGGCGAGATGGAAACGCGCGAAGTCCTCGAAAAGCGTCTGCTCTGGCATCCGGCGCGGCCCATGAACGGCTGCCGTCTGCTATACCGGATTATGCTGCTCTTCGCGGGCGACGAATGCGTGGGCCTGCGCGACCACACGGCCATCCTGCGCGACGATTTTTCGGACGTGGTCGTGCATCTGTCGCACGTGCTCGTCCTGCCAAAATGGCGGCGCAAGGGGCTGGCCACGCTGCTGCGCACTTTGCCGATGACTACGGCCAAGGAATGCGCACGCCTTTCGGGCCGCCCCGGCGCGCCCGTCACGCTGTTCTGCGAGATGGAGCCGCTGGACCTCTCGATCCCCGCGAACCGCATCCGCCGCCTGTCCTACGGCAAGGCTGGCTTCATGGCCGTCGGCTCGCATCTTGGCTACTCTCAGCCGGACTTCCGCGCCCCGCCCCTGATCGACGCCGACCCGCTGGGCACGCGCCCCGTCCCCTTCGACTTCCTGCTGCGCCGCGCCGGGCGCGAGAGCGAAACCGTGGTCCCGGCCTTTGAAACCGTCGGCTGCGTCGAACTGATTTACGCCATGTACGGCGTGGGCTTCCGCCCGCAGGACATGCGGCCCTGCCTGAACTGGCTGGCAGACTTCAAGGCGCGGCCCGACCTGTTCTATCCACTTTTCCCGCCAATCGAAGCCCCATGATTCCGGTCTTTTACCATCCCGGCTACTTCGCCCCCATCGGCGACAGCCACACGATGCCCATGCGCAAGTTCGGCCTCGTGGCCGAGCGCCTGAAGGCCGACCCGACGGCGGAGTATTGCATGCACGGGGCGGCCACGATGAAGCAACTCCTGCGCGTCCACACGCCCGAATACGTCCTCGCCATTCAGACGGGCGAACCGCGCAAGCTGGCCGAGGAACAGAAGTTCCCGTGGTCGGACAAGCTCTTCCCCGCTGTGCGCCTGACCAGCGGCGGCGTTGTGGCGGCGGCGCACAAGGCGCTTGAAACGGGCGTCGCGGCCTGTCTGGCAAGCGGCTTCCACCATTCCCACGCCGACCACGGCGAGGGCTTCTGCACTTTCAACGGCCTGATCGTGGCGCTGGACGACCTGCTCGCGGTGGGCAAGATCAAGCACGGCGCAGTGCTGGACATGGACCTGCACTACGGCAACGGCACGGCCTCGCTGGCTGCGGGCCGCCCGCATGTGACGGCGGTCTCCATCTACGGCAACGACTACTGGCTCAACCAGCCCTACAAGGACGTGGACACGGTGCGCCACCACGACGGCGAAAACCACTTTTCCGCCACCCTGCCAAACGGCTGCGACGAGGCTCGGATGCTGGAGGTCCTGCACAGCAGATCGG
>JBAZHO010000184.1:0-4800 GCA_041652375.1 Opitutales bacterium
CATCCGCAAGGGCGACGGCGCGAGCAACTACGCCTCCACGGACCTCGCCACCATCCTCTACCGCGTGGAGGAACTGGGCGCCACGCAGATCATCTACGTTGTGGACTCCCGCCAGAGCGACCACTTCGAGCAGCTTTTCCTGACCGTCGAAAAATGGTTCAAGGCCAAGGGCTACCCGATGCCCATCCTCAAGCACGTATCCTTCGGCACGGTGCTGGGCGAAAGCGGCAAGCCGTTCAAAACCAAGGAGGGCGGCACGATCAAACTGCGCGACCTTCTGGACGAGGCCGTGGAACGGTCCTACGCGATGGTCGGCGAGAAAAGCCCGGACCTGCCCGAGGCGCAGCGGCGCGAAATCGCGTCCGCCGTGGGCCTTGGCTCGGTGCGCTATGCGGACCTTTCCCAGAACCGCACCAGCGACTACATGTTCAGCTGGGAAAAGATGCTCTCGCTGGACGGCAACACCGCGCCATACCTGCTCTACGCCGTGGCCCGCATTTACAGCATCTTCCGCAAGGCGGACCTCAAACCCGGCGAGTCCGAACAGGCCGCCACCGCCTTTGAAACGCCGGAGGAACTGGCGCTGGCCCGCAAGCTGGCCGCCTTCGGCCCCGCGATGGAAGGCGTGCTGGGCGACCTGCGCCCGCACCTGCTCTGCAACTACCTCTACGAACTTTCCGGCAGCTTCAGCAGCTTCTACAACGCCAATCGCGTGATGGTGGACGAGGAAGCCGTCAAGGCGCGGCGCATGATGCTGTGCTCGCGCACGCTTGCGGTGCTGGAGACGGGTCTGGGCCTGCTGGGCCTGCGAACGCTGGAACGCATGTAGCGGGCGGGAGGACGGATGTTCGCCTGGATCACAAAGCATTTCACGCGCTGGAAGAATCGCAGCCCGGCCTCCAAGGGCGCGTACTGGGAGGGCGTGGCGGCTCAGGCTTTGAAAAAGTCGGGCTTCAAGATCGTCACGCGCAACTGGAGGGGCAGGCGCGGGGAACTGGACATCGTCGCAACGGATGGCGAGGTGCTCGTCTTCGTGGAGGTGCGTTCGCGGGGCGCGGCGGCGCTGGTCCGGGGCTTCCAGAGCATCACGCGCCACAAGCGGACCGTGCTGCGCGACACCTGCAACGACTATCTCTCGCGCCTGCGCAAACGCCCCGACACGTACCGCTTCGACGTGATGGAGATTTGCTACAATAGCCCCGAGGACTTCGAGCTGAAGCACTACCGCTCCGTCCCCCTGTTTTCGACCGGGCGCGCGCGCTGAAGCTCCGCCGCAGGACACACCCCGGACCGTTTTCCGTTTGTGTCCGCCAAAGGGCTTGGGCAGATTATCCCGGCTTCCGTTTCAACGGCTGATTCGATGAGCGGTTACATCAAGGAGATTCGAGAGACTCTGAAGCTGGGCACGCCGATGATCATCGGCCAGCTTACGACGATGGCGATGGCCCTGACCGACACGGTCATGGTGGGTCGCGGCGTGGGCACGGACGCCCTCGCGGCAATGGCTTTCGCGCTCAACTTCATGAACATGCCTCTGATCGGCCTGTACGGACTCGCGCTGGCCACGGGCGTGGATGTCGCGCGGGCCTACGGCGGCGGACGCTCGGGGGACCTGCCCAAGATTCTCCAGCACGGGCTGGTCATCTGCTTCTTCGCCAGCGTGCTCGTGGTCGGCGTGATGTGCGTGGCCTTCTGGAACCTGTACCGGGTGGACTTTCTGGGGCAGCCGCCGCGACTGATACCGTTGGCGAAGCCCTACGTGCTCTATTACGGAGCAGCCTTCGTGTTCCAGCTTCTGGCGGGCAACTGCCGCGCATACTGCGAGAGCCAGAGCAGGCCTTGGCTGCCGATGGTCGTCGTCATGGGGTCCATCCTGCTGAACGCGCTGCTGGACTGGATGCTCATATACGGAACCCTCGGCCTGCCGAAAATGGGGCTTCGCGGCGCGGGTCTGGCAACGCTGATTTCCGCGATGGCGCAGCTCTTCATCCTGATTGCGGTCATAATCCGCAATGGCCGCCTGCACCTTACCCTGAACAGGCTTCTGCATCTGGAACTCGAACGCGCGTTCATACGCCGCCACCTCGCGCTGGGGCTACCGGCGGCCCTACAGATCGGGCTGGAGATCAGCTCCATGTCCATCGTCGCGCTGATAGTGGGCAAGCTGGGCGCGGTGACGCTCGCCGCGCACCACGTGACGCTTCAGGTAGCCGGGCTTGCGTTCATGGTTCCGCTGGGCCTGTCATTCGCGGTATCCATCCGCGTCGGTCAGGCGGCGGGCGCGGGCAACGGCGAATTGGTCAGGCGCGTGTGCAACAGCTCGCTCGTCTTTGCGATGGCGATAGCGTGCGCAAGTTCCTTTCTGCTGCTCTCGTTCCGGCATCTGATCCCCCAGATTTTCACGAAGGACATCGCCGTGGTCGGCATGGTGAGCAGCTTCCTCGTCGTGGCGGCGCTTTTCCAACTCTTTGACGACGTGCAATGCACGGCGATGGGCGCGCTGCGAGGCCTGCGCGACGTGAAGCTGCCCACATGGATAATGGTGCTCAACCACTGGATCATTTCGATGCCCCTTGCCTGGCTCCTGTGCATCACCCTCGGCATGGGCGGCATAGGCGCATGGATTGCGATGGCCATAGCGCTGGCGCTCTCGGCCACCTTCCTGACGCTGCGCCTAGTGCGCGTGTATTCCGCCGTCCGCCTGAAGACGGAGTAACGTTGGCCCTGTCCGCAAGCCTCTGAGGAAGCAGGAAGACAAGAAGTTTATCCGCAGATAAGCAGGGATGAAAAAGGGATTAGAAAATCAGAACGTCTTCTTTTCAATAATCTGCGTAAATCCCTGCTTATCTGCGGATAAATATTCTTATTCCGCGTTTTCGCCGTCACAGGATCAGCATGGCGTCGCCGTAGCTGAAGAAGCGGTATTCGCGCTCTATGGCCTCGCGGTACAGCTCCAGAAGCCAGCGGATGCCGTCCGTGGAGCCGGGCGTCAGGAAGGCCGACACGAGGCAGAGCAGCGTGGAGCGCGGCAGGTGGAAGTTCGTCACCAGATGCTCCACATGGAACGTGTCGGGCGGATAGATGAATATGGACGCGTCGCCCACGTAGGCCCCGTCCCGCCCCGGAACCGCGCCCTTGCGCGAAAAGTCCTCGATGGAGCGCAGGCTCGTCGTGCCCACGGCTAGGCGGGGGCGCGAGGCGTCCGCGAGGGCGGCGACCGTCCCCGCCGGGATGTAGTAGTGTTCCGAGTGCATCTTGTGCTCCTCCAGCCTCTCCGTCTGGATGGGCTTGAAGGTTCCGATGCCCACGTTCAGCGTCAGCGGCAGAAGCTCGTGGCCGAGGCCGAGGATTTCGCGGTCCAGCGCCGGGGTGAAATGCAGGCCAGCCGTCGGGGCGGCCACCGCACCGAGATGCGCCGGGTCCGCGTAGGTCGTCTGGTAGCGGGTCTGGTCCAACGCCGTGGCGTGGTCGCGCACGATGTATGGCGGCAGGGGGATTTCGCCGTGCGCCGTGGCGAAGCTCTGCACGTCATAGCCGGGCGGCAGGCTGAACTCCACAAGCGCCCTGCCCTCGTCCGCCTTGGCCAGCACCCTGCCCGTCGCGCCCTGCGGCAATAGAAAGTCCGCCCCGACCTTCAGCTTCTTGCCGGGCCGCAGCATGCACCACCAGCGGTGCGAATCCTCCCCCGGATTGAGCAGCAGGCACTCCACCGCGCCGCCGCTGGGCCTGTGCCCGCGCAGACGGGCCTTCAGAACGGACACGTCGTTGCGGAAAAGGCGCGTGCGCTCCGGCAAGAGGCCCGGCAGGTCGCGGAACAAGGCATGCTCCGGCCTCGCGCAACCGCGCCGCACCACGAGCAGGCGGGATTCGTCCCTATGTTCCGCCGGGCACTGCGCGATGCGCTCCTGAGCAAGCTCGTAATCGAACAATGAAGTGTCCATCGCAGGTCCAGTCTTCAAACCCCATTCGGACAGGCTGGCGAGAAATAACGCAGTCCGGCCCCGTTCTTCGACCCCGCGTCCGGCGTGATTAGGCCTGCCGCGCTTCCGTCCCGCGCCCTAGATGTCGAACCAGTGGCCGTTGTTGCGCAGGGAGTCCGCTGCGGCCAGCAGGGCCGCCTCGTGCGCGTCGATTCGTAGGGACAAGTCGCGGTTCGACGGCGCTTCGAGCGTGTAGCTGTGCCGGGTGTAACGGTCCAGCATGTAGAGCGCCTCGGGGTATTCGTCCCCCCGCATGCGCGGGCCGGTGTCCTGCGGACGGATCAGGCCGCCCGCCGCCGGATGCCCGTCGATCAGCCCGGCAGGCTCGTCGCCGTGCACCCCGGTGGACACGTAGAAGTTCGCCTTGGGCGTCATGCAAACCCGCTTGAGAACGAGCACCGGCTCCGGCTCCGCGCCGTAGCAGTGTTCAACGACAAAGCCCGCCTCCTGCGCCGCGATCTGCACCGCGCGCAGGAAACGCAGCGTGTCAAAAGTGCCCCTGAGGTATCCTTCCATATTGTGCCCGACCCACGTTGGATACGCCGAAGGCCGCATTTATGCCAGCTACCAAAAGTCCGCCGAATTACCAGAGAACAAAGAGAAGAGTTTTATCCGCGTTTCTTCCAATCCGTGTAATCCGCGTAATCTGCGGATAAACTCTTCGTCTGCATCTTCGGGGCGGCCCGGGCGGAACCCGTCCGCGCCTTACTGCACGAAAATCTTTTCGGCTGCCTTCATGCCCATCGTGAAGGAACGACCGTCGCCGGTGGACAGCGTCACCGCGTCGGACGCCAGATGGCGGGAGGACACGCACACGGCG
>JBAZHO010000185.1:0-4779 GCA_041652375.1 Opitutales bacterium
CCAGTGCGCTCCTGAGCGTGGTGGGGTCCGCGTAACCTATGCCCGCGCCGCTGGGCAGTCCGAACCCGATCCGGCTGGCGCGGACAGCACTGCCCGCCAGAACCTGTTCGCGGATGTAGTGGCATGTCGCCTCGCCCTCTATGTCGTTGGACAGGGCTAGGATAAGTTCCTCCACGCCGCCGTCCTCCACGCGCTTGCGCAGGGCCGTGATGTTGAGTTGTTCCGGTCCGATGCCTTGCACGGGGGACAGTTTGCCGTGCAGGACGTGGTAAACACCCCTGTACGCGCCTGACTTTTCCATCGCAAGAAGGTCGGGAACCTGTTCGAGCACGCACACCGTGCTACGATCGCGTGAAAGGTCCGCGCAGATCTCGCAAACCGGGTGCTCCGTATCATCGTTGCGCTCGCAGATATTGCCGCATACTCCGCAGCGACTTATGCGCAACGAGGCGTCGCGCAGGGCCTCGACCAGCTCCGCGCAACGCTCCGGGTGTTCCACGAGTAGATGCAACGCAATGCGCTCCGCAGACCTGAAGCCCAGACCGGGCAGGCGGCGGAGTGTCTGGCGAATCTTGTCGAAGGCCGGGGTCACATCAATCCGGGCAGGCTGAGTCCGGCGGTGATGTCGTTCATCGCCTGCTGGCTCTGCTGTTTGCTCTGTGAGAGGGCGGAGCGGACGGCCTCGGAGATGGTGTCCTCCACGATCGCGGCTTCCTCCTTGAGGAATTCGGGGTCGATCTTGATGGACTTCAGCTCCTGCTGGAGCGTCATTTTGACGACCACGGCTCCGCCGCCGCTGGAGACCTCGATCTCCTTGTGTGAAAGTTCCTGATTAAGGACTTCCATCCTCTTTTGCATTTTCTGTGCTTGCTTGAGCAGTTTTCCTACGCCTGGCATTTCGGTGATCTTGGATTGGGGGTGATTTTGCGCCAGTTAATCCGAAAGCGACGCGACTGGCAAGAAAGCTCGCACGCCGGGGAGCCTTTGCGGGAGGCAAGATGCGCCTGACTGGCGGTATGGACTGTTGTTTGTGATATGAGTTAGCATGTGCGTTGACAAGGCGCATATCCGATTCAATCCTGTCATCCCGTCTCTCTGCCCTCCCTCGATCGATGCCGTCCCGTCCCCATACGTCGCGCGCGTCCGCGCGTGTTTGCGCATGCCCGCAAAGCGGCTCCCGCTTGCGTGCCCGGTCTGTTCCGGCACGGGCAAACGCGCCTGTCGCGCGGACATGGAGGGCCGTATGAAGAGCCGCCTTGCCAGCGCGTCCAGACTGTGCGTCGTAATCTGCGACCCCGGTCCCGTGGCAGCCGCGCTGTACGTGCGGCGTCCGGGCGCGCCTGAATGCAAGGCTCGCTGGCTTGGCGGCAGGCGTCCGCGCTGGGTGGCGCGCGCGCCCAGGGACTGGCCCTGCCTGATCGTGGACGCGGCGGCCCCCACGCTGGCCGACGCCCTCGACGACGCGTCCCCGGCCAGCCTGACGCGCGCGCGGGAGCGCATGGCGCGGATCGGCATAGATGAGGCGCTCGACTATGCCGTGCTGGAGCGCGAGGGCTTTCCGCAGGCCGCATACGCCGCGATCAGAAGTTCCGGGGTCGTGGAAGCGTGCGCTCTGGCGCAGGCTCAGGGCCTCGTGGCGGACGCCGTCACGAGCATGCTGGCCGTGGAGCTTGGCGCGTTCATGGGCAGCGTCGGAATGGGCGACCATGCGCGGCTGACTCTTTTCCCGCACGGGGCCTTCCTCGTTTCCCGCAGCGCGGGCAGGCTGTCCGCAAGGCGCTTCGCCCTGCCCGCCGCGCGGGCGGAGCTTGAAACGGCGCTGGCCCGCCTCTGCGCAGCCGCTGCGCCGGGCGCGCATCTGACGCTCGACGGTTTGCGCGGTCCGGACCTGCCGGAACTGCCCGGACTGCTCGTCCCTGCCGGGGTGGAGCTGGAGGATTCGCGCCGCGAGAACGTCGGCGACGCGTACTCGGGCATGATGGACCGCGTGGCCGACCTCTGGGCGGAAGGCGGCGCGCTGGCCTCGTTCGCGCCCCGGCACCAGCGCGCGCACAACCTTGCCGTCCGCTGGCTTCCGCCACTGGCCCTCGCGCTGGGCATGTTGGCGGCGGCCCTGCTGCCCGCGCTGCGCGAGGCATGGAGCAGGGCGGAGGAGGCGCGTAGGGACGCGGAACTCTCCGCCGGGCGTCTGGCGGCGTTGAGGCTGAACGTGGACGCGAACGACGGCGAGTCCGGGCGCAACGACCGCGCCCTGAGCGCCCTTGAATACCGCCGCAGATGCGTTGACGGGGCGCTGACAAGCCGTGGGACGCTGCTCCGCTTCCTCGACGCGCGGCAGGCCGCCGCCCGCTTCGCCGCCGTCCGTTTCGAGCGGGTGGCCGTTGACGACGCGGGCCGCAAAATCTCCCTTTCCGGCACTTTCCCGGAGACTTCCAGAGCCTCGTTCGACCAGACGCTGGACTATTTTTCCGAACTGGGCTTCGGCCCCGCGTCGGACATCGCGTTCAGCGGGCAGGGCGGGCTGGTGCGTTTCAACCTCAACATGGAGGAAAAGCCGTGAGCGCGCCCTCTCCCGGACGCTGGGGCCTTGTCTGCGCCGCCATGCTGGCCCTGCTTGCGCTGGAGGGCTTCGCGCTGCGCCGCTTGAGCGCCCGCGCGGCGCAATGCGAGGCGCGGCAGGCCCGCTGCGAGGCAGAGATTCGGGGCCTCGGCATCTCGGCTGCCGAACCCGGCAGGCTCGACGCATACATAGGCGCGCTGTCCGAAGGGCTTGCCCCCGCTCCGGCGGCTGCGGCGGACCCGGTTCGTCGCGCGGCGCTGGCAATGGAACTGGAGCTTATGCTAGCGGGCGATGGCATGGCGGCCAAGGCGGCGCGGGAAAGCTCGGCGCAGATCGTAGCGGATCCCTTCGCCGTCGGGCTTGTGAAGACGCTGGCGCAGATGCGTGGCCTGTCGCTTACGTCCGTTTCCGCCCCCGCACGCGGCGTCGCTGGGGACTGCTGGATGCTCGATTTGTCCTGCGTTCCCGCCTCACTGGGCAGGGCGCTTGAAAGTTTCGGCGACACTGGCTCCGGGCTGGCTCTTGAAGGGCTGGACCTTCGCCTCGCGCAGGACGGACGGATGATGGCCAGCCTGCGCGTGCGCACGCCGCTCGACCGGGAGGACCGGAAATGAGCCTGCGCCACCTGCCGGTCTTTTTTGGCGCTCTGGCGCTGACAGCCGCCGCGGCATCCTTGCTGCGCCCCTCAGCGCCTCGCCGCTCTGCGCCTCTGGACGCGCTTTCCGGCGAAACGCCGTCTGCGGCCATTCTCCCCCTGCCGGAAGCCCTGCCCATGCCGGACCTCGCCTCGATCTTCCTGCGCGACGTGCCAGACATCGCCGTGGCGGACGCGGACTCCCTGCGGCTTCTGCGCGTGGAGGCCCGCGAGGCATCCTACCGGCTCTGCGCCTTCGCGGGCGGGGCCGGGTTCTGGATTGTGAGCGTGGAGGACGCCTCGGGGCGCTACCACACCGTGCGCAGCGGGGATCTGCTGCCGGGAACCTCGCTTGAGTTCAGGGGCATGGAGTTCCGCACCGCACCCGGCGGAGCGCCGGAGTCCGTCGCCCTGCTGCTGGACCGCTCCAACGCCCGCGCTCTGGAGGTTGCCACGGGACGGCAGAGCGAAGTGCCCGGCCCGGTCTGCGTCATCGCCGTGCCCGGAGGCCCCGTGCAACGCCTGCGCGAGGGGGAGCAGATAATTTTCAGGGACGAGGTCTGGACGGTGCGGCGGATCAGCGAGAACCCGCCGGGGGCCGTCCTGACGGAACGCGGCGGCAGGAACATGGAGCTTTCCTGCGGCGTTGGGACGCTTTCCGCCTCTTCTCCGGGCAAGCAATGAACAATCGACAGCTCAAGCCATGCGTGTTTCAGCCCATATAACGATTCTGATTCTGGCCATCATGCCGTGGCGGGGGGCCGCCCATGCGCAGACGGCTGGCGCCGCGTCGCCCGAAGCGGTCGTTGCGGCCCTGCCCGCGTCCCTCGCGGCGCGGCTGGCGGCGGTGCAGCTACCCCGCGTCAGCTTCGACGCCATGCCTCTTGGGCAGGCTCTGGAGACGCTGGCCGCGATGGCCGACGCGCAGGGCATGGCGGTGAACCTCGTGCGTCTGGCCCCCAAGGGCGAGGAGCCTAAGGTGACGATCACCCTGCGGGAGATGAGTCTGGAACGCGTGCTCTTTTACTTGGCGCAGTCCGTGGGCTACCGTTGCGAGATGGAGCCGGACGCCGTGGTGTTGCGCCCGATGTCGGAGCCGGGGGCCATGCTGCGCACGGAGTTTTTCGCCGTCAACCGGTCCGCGCTCGTGCGCATGACGGGTCTGCCGGGCTTGCAGGAGAGCAAGACTTCCGCAGCCTCGAAAAGCGGCGCGGGTTCGTCCTCTCCGCCTCAGCTTGAGGTGGAAAGCGCGGTGCGGGCCTTTCTGGAACGCGCGGGCGTGCCCTTCGACAGCGTGCCCGGCGCGACGCTGGCCCTTGGCGCGGGGCAGCTCATCGTCACGAACACGGGCAGCAACATCGACCGCGTGCGCACCATCCTGATGCGCTACCGGGAACTGCGGCAGGTGCAGATCGAGGCGCGTTTTCTCGAAGTGGGGCAGGCGGACATGGAGCAGTTCGGCGTGCAGTGGGGCCTGTCCAACCTTGCCGCCGCCCGGGGCAGGCGCACTTCCGTCAACGTCTCCAGCGGCAACAGGGACCTTAACTCCGCCTTCGGCGGGAGCGCCGTTTCCGACGAGATCATG
>JBAZHO010000186.1:0-4766 GCA_041652375.1 Opitutales bacterium
CGGTATCCGTCGCGTCGGATACCGGCAGTCCCGTCACGACGCGGGCGTACATGTTCGCCGCGTAGCTCAGGATGAGGCGTTTCCAGTCCCAGTTCACCACGGATATGCGTCCGCCCAGATAGCGGCTGCCCAGAACGAGGTCCGCTTCCGCAGCTTTGGCGAGAAAGGCGGGCAGGGCCGAGGGCGCGTGGCTGAAGTCCGCGTCCATCTCCAGAACGAGCGCGTAGTCGCGTTCCAGCGCCCAGCGGAAACCGGCCACGTAGGCGGACCCAAGCCCCATTTTGCCCGCTCGCCGGATCAGGTGGACGCGGGGTTCGGCGTCGGCCATGCCTTGCGCGAGGTCTCCGGTCCCGTCGGGGGAGCCGTCGTCCACCACGAGCACTTCGATGCGGGGGTCCTGCGCAAGCACTTCGGGAACGATGAGGAGGATGTTTTCCTTCTCGTTGTAGGTGGGGATGATTGCCAGACTTTTGGGGTGGCTCATGGTCGCTTGCGTGGGGGCGGTGTCGAATCGGCGGGTTCGGGAGGTCCGGCCTGCCTTTGCTTGTTCAACACGGGTTTGCGCGCAATTGTTTTGATTTTAAGCGCATCCGGGCTTTGTTTTGTCATTTCCCGAGGGCTTGCCTGCGTTTGGGGAAATCACTGCTTGACCGCGGGGTCTTCATTTGGCAAGGTTTCAGGCTTTTCACAGAACCAACTTAAGTTTGACATGGTCCCAGAAGCACAGAATGCGGTTGCTCCGCAGCAGTCCCTCAATCCCATGGACTACACGTTCATGGATGTAGAGGTGCTTACCCGTTACGTCACAGAGACGGGCAAGATCCTTCCTCGCCGCATTACAGGCCTTACCGCCCGTCAGCAGCGTCACATCACCACGCAGATCAAGCGTTCGCGCTCGATGCTGCTGATGAAGTAGCCTGTTTGCCGACGGCGGATTTTTCCCGTATGTCGGCGGCGGTTTCAGCCAGTATGCCCAAGCCTGCTCCTTCATGGGGCGGGCTTTGCACTTGTACGGGCTTTGCCCCCGAGCGATGAACAACGAGTCCCCACGCATCCGCCGTTATACCGGAACAGGTCCTCAGATGCAGGAGCTGGCGGACGCGCTGCGTTCGGGCAATCTTGTGGCCATCCCCACAGAGACGGTTTACGGGCTGGCGGCCAACGCGCTGGACCCTGCCGCGTGCCGGAGAATTTTCGAGGTCAAGGGGCGTCCTTTGATCGACCCGCTGATCGTGCATGTCACGGGCGTGGAGCACGCGCGGCGCTTGGCCGAGGTCGGGCCGGAGGCGGAGCTTCTCATGGAGCGTTTCTGGCCGGGTCCGCTTACCTTGGTCATGCGCAAGCGGGCCGTCGTGCCGGATATCGTGTCCGCCGGGCTGCCCACGCTGGCCTTGCGTTGCCCGAGGCATCCGCTCACAAGGCGGCTTCTGGAGCTTTGCGGCTTGCCGCTCGCCGCGCCGAGCGCGAATCGTTTCGGCTACGTGTCGCCCACGCGGGCGGAGCATGTGGAGGCGGGGCTTGGGGATCGTATCGACTTTGTTCTGGACGGCGGGCCTTGCGACATTGGGCTGGAGTCCACAATCATCGGCCTCGCGGACCCGGAGCGGCCCGTGCTGTTCAGGCCGGGTGCGATTTCGCGCGAGGAGCTTGCAGCGGCGCTGGGCAGGTCGGTCGCTTTGCCGCCGGCGCGGGGCGCGGATGATGTCGGGCCGGTGGATGCGCCGGGCATGCTTTCGCGTCATTACAGTCCGAGGACGGCGTTGCACATTTTTTCAGCCGGGGAGCGTCCGGGAATTGGCAGCGTTGGGGGCGACCTCGTCGCGTTGGTGTTTTTCGCTCGTCCGGCCCCGGAGTCTTCGTTGTGGGGCGCGGGCGCGGAGGTTTTTTGGTTGAGCGAGAGCGGCTTGCCTGCCGAGGCGGCGCGCAACGTGTTCGCCTTGCTTCGTCGTCTGGACGAGGGGCGTTTTTCCGCCATTTGGATGGAGCGCGCCCCTGCGGGCGGCCTCGGCGACGCGATCAATGATCGTCTGGACCGCGCGGCGGCGGGCCGCTGATGGGCGAGGATTGCCATAAGTTTACCCAAATACCAGAAGAAGATTATATAACCGCCGATTGACGCTGATGTTCGCAGATTATTAAGAGATAATAACTTGTGTCATTTTGTCCGCGAAAATCAGCGTTTATCTGAGGTTCCTCAATTTGGGTTTTCTTTTGGCATTTGTTATAAATTGTTTTCATAGTCTTTCTTTTACCCGCCATGCAGAATCCCGAACTTCGCAATATTGTTGATGAGATTTCCCGTCGATCTAGGCATTTGTGGAAATTTCTGGATATCGCTGGTAAGCGTGAGCAGATTTCCGCGCTGGAGCTTCAGATGTCCCAGCCGGGTTTCTGGGATAGGCCGGATGCGGCTCGTGATGTGGCTTCCGAGGCGTCGCGCTTGAAGGGTTTCGTCGGCCCGGCGGAGGATTTGCGGCGCAGGGTGGAGGATATCGTCACGATGTTGGAGCTTTTGGATGAGTCCGAGGGCGAGGAGGCTTTGGAGTTCGAGCGCGAGGTGGAGGGTACGGCCCCGGCTTTGCTCAGTGATTTGGATGAGCTTGAGATCCGGAGTTTTCTTTCCGGTCCGATGGATCGGAGTAACGCGATCGTGAGTATTCATTCGGGCGCGGGTGGCACGGAGGCTTGCGACTGGGCGGATATGCTTTTGCGCATGTACACGCGTTGGGCGGAGCGGCGTGGTTTCGAGGTGGAGATCGAGGATATCACGCCGGGTGAGGAGGCTGGGATCAGTAGGGCTACTTTGCGCATCGTGGGTGAATATGCCTACGGGAATGTCAGGGCGGAGCGTGGGGTGCATCGGTTGGTGCGTATTAGTCCGTTCGACGCGAACAAGCGTCGTCATACGACTTTCGGCGCCGTGGATGTGGTGGCGGAGGTTCCGGATGATGTGGATATCGAGGTCAGGGATGATGATTTGAAGATCGATACGTATCGTTCGAGCGGCGCGGGGGGGCAGCATGTCAATAAGACCGAGTCCGCCATTCGTATCACGCATTTGCCTTCGGGTTTGGTCGTGGCGTGTCAGAATGAGCGTTCGCAGCATAAGAATAAGGCGATGGCTTTGAAGATTTTGAAGAGTAGGCTTTATGAGAAGCGGGCGGATGAGAAGCGGGCGGAGATTGAGCGTTTTTACTCCGAGAAGGGGGATATTGGTTGGGGTTATCAGATTCGGTCTTACGTTTTTCAGCCTTATCAGATGGTGAAGGATTTGCGCACGGGCGCGGAGACGGGGAATATCCAGTCGGTGATGGATGGGGATATTGATCGTTTTATTCAGGCGTGGCTTCGCGCCGGTTGTCCCAAGAATCGTAACAAGAATATCCAGCTAGACGACTAGCAGGGCGGACGCGCCCTGCACCTAAGATGCTGACGCATCTTACAAGGGCGTTCGCCCCTACGCATGCTTCGCATCGCTACCCCATGTCTTGGGATAGCTGCACGCAGTCGCCGTAAGGGCATCGCCCTTCATAAATGTAGGGCTACCCCCTCCCTTGGGATAGGCGGACGTATAGCGGTTGCCACAAGTCGGCCAATTTGAAGCCGCAGGACGAACGTATGCCTCGCGGACGGCTCGGAGAGCCGTCCCTACCCCTAAGACGTTGATGCACAATCTGTTGGTAGGGACGCCTCTCCGAGGCGTCCGCGGCGTGTGCATACGTCGGTTGTCCCGTTCCCTTGCCAGATTAGGTTTCTATTTTGGGAAACTTTGGGCAATCGCAATATAGCAATTTCCAAAAGAAAACCGAAATCAAACCCAGAATTTTATCCACAGATAAGCAGGGATAAAAAAGGGATTGGAAAATCAGAACATATTCTTTTTCAACAATCTGTGTAATCCGCGTAATCTGCGGATAAACTCTTCGTCTGTAATTTCGGCGGACTTTTGAAAAACGCTATAATGCTCTGTCGCTGGGGGCTTGGGGTCGGGGGATGCGCAAAAGTGGACTTTGGCGTGAAATTCTTCTTTTTAAGATGCCGCTTGTTGCGTCATCATGTGTTCATGGCCCGCGCGTACGCAGAGATTTCCAGCGCTTTGGAGCAGACGCCTCTTTTCGAGAGCAAGACTTGGCGCATTTCCGGTGAGCCTTGGCCTTTGTCGGCGGCTCAGTTGGATGAACTGTCCAGAGTGGGCGACTATTGCGCGGAGTTCATTCAGGCCGTGGAGCGGCTTTACACGCGTTCGTGGCAGAATAAGAAGATTTTGCGCAACCGGGACTTCCGCGCTCCGTGGGTGGCGGAATATCTGGATCGGGGCAAGCCGGAGGCTCTTGTGCGTCACGCCCGTAGCGAGCGTTTGCGCGGCGCGTTGCCTGTGGTGCTTAGGCCGGACTTGCTGATCACCGAGGAGGGTTTCTCTTTGACGGAGATCGACAGCGTGCCGGGGGGCATCGGTCTGACGGCGTATCTTGACATGATTTACGGCGGGGCGGCGGAGGGCATCGTGGGCGGCGGCGGGATGCTGGACTTGTTTTACGAGGCGCTGGCGGCTTTGGTTCCGAACAAGCCCGATCCGCTCGTGGCCATCCTCGTGAGCGGGGAGTCCGACACTTACAGGCCGGAGATGGAATACGTCGCTTCTTTTCTGCGGGGCAGGGGTCGTCGGGTGTATTGCAGCCATACCAGCGACTTGATGCCGCTCGGGGATTCGTTCTGCATGGATGTGGACGGCAGCCCGGAGGAGGTGGACCTTGTATATCGTTTCT
>JBAZHO010000187.1:0-4758 GCA_041652375.1 Opitutales bacterium
CACCTCCGGCAGGTCTAGGCCCTCGCGCAGCAGGTTCACGCCCACGAGCACGTCGAACCTGCCCTGCCGCAACTTGCGCAAAATCTCCACGCGTTCGATGGCGTCGATGTCGCTGTGCAGATACTCCACGTTCAGCCCGCGCTCGCGCAGATACGTGGTCAAATCCTCGCTCATGCGCTTGGTGAGGGTCGTGGCCAGCACGCGCTCGCCCGCCTCGACGGCCTTGAGCGCCTCGGCGATGAAGTCCTCCACCTGATGCGTGGACGGGCGCAGGTCCATCACCGGGTCCAACAGGCCCGTGGGGCGGATGACCTGCCGCGCGACGACGGCGGACGCCTTCATCTCGAAATCGGCGGGTGTGGCGGACACAAACACCGTCTGGCCCGTCACCTCGCCCCAGAACTCCGCGTCCTTCAGAGGCCGGTTGTCCAGTGCACTCGGCAGGCGGAACCCGTATTCGACGAGCCGCTCCTTGCGCGCCCGGTCGCCGTTGTACATGGCGCGAATCTGCGGCACGGTGGCGTGGCTCTCGTCGATTATGAGCAGAAAGTCCTTGGGGAAAAAGTCGATCAGGCAGAAGGGGCGCTCGCCCTCGCCGCGCCCGGAAAGGTGGCGCGAATAGTTCTCGATGCCGCCGCAGAAGCCCATCTCTGCCATCAGCTCCAGATCGTATTCCGTGCGCATGCGTATGCGCTGCGCCTCGACGAGCTTGTTGGCCCGCTCCAGCACGCCGACGCGTTCCTCAAGCTCCGAGCGGATGCGGGCCATAGCGGCCTCCAGCTTGTCTCGCGTGGTGACGAAAGGGCTGGCGGGATAGAGCATGAACATGTCCATCGGCTCGCCGCACTCGCCCGTCACCGGGTCCAGCGGGCGGATACGCTCACCTCGTCGCCCCAGAACTCCACTCGCACCGCCTCCTCCATGTAGGCAGGGAAAATGTCCACAATCTCCCCCCGTGCGCGGAAACGCCCGCGCTCGAACGCCACGTCGTTGCGCTCGTAGAGGTTCTCCACAAGGCGCTTGAGGAAGTCGTCGCGCTTCAGGTGGTCGCCCCGGCGCACGGTGATCATCATGCTCTTGTAGTCCTCCGGCGAACCGAGTCCGTAGATGCACGACACGCTGGCCACCACGAGCACGTCCCGACGGCTTACAAGGGCGCTGGTCGCCCGCACGCGCAGGCGCTCGATCTCGTCGTTGATGGCGGAATCCTTCTCGATGTAGGTATCCGTCTGCGGGATGTAGGCCTCCGGCTGATAGTAGTCGAAGTTCGAGACGAAGTATTCGACCGCGTTGCCGGGGAAGAAACCCTTGAACTCGCTGTAAAGCTGCGCCGCGAGCGTCTTGTTGTGCGATATGACCAGCGTAGGCCTCTGGAGCCGCGCCACGAGGTTGGCGATGGTGAAGGTCTTGCCGCTGCCCGTGACGCCAAGAAGCGTCTGATACCTGTTGCCCGCGAGGATGGAGTCCTCAAGCGCCCCGATGGCCTGCGGCTGGTCCCCCGTGGGCTGGTAATCCGAGACTAGCGTGAATTCAGGCATCGCGTGTATATTTGAACAGTATTCGCGCAGACGCAAGAGACATTTAGAAACTCCAACTGACGCACAAATACTGCCGACTCAGATTTCCTCTTCGGAAAAATAGTCGCTGTCGATGCGTTTGATTTCCAGAGTGCGCTGAACGGATACGCCAACGTTGAAATCGATCATCAACCCTGCCAGTTCGTCGCCATCAATCAAGATGATGCGGCTTTCCAGATTGCGGCAGAAATCAACCGCCCCCGACGTGAAGGACGACGTGGTGATGAATATGCCCTTCTTTGCCCGCTGCCCCTGAAGCGCACCGGCAAAACCCTGAAGCTCCGGCCTGCTAACGGCTTTCTCCCAACGTTTGGCCTGGAGGTAGATCACGTCCAAACCCAGACGGTCCTCCTTGATGATACCGTCAATGCCCTCGTCATTTGAATACTGAGTCGCCTTTCCCGCTTCCTTGATAGAGCCGCCGTACCCCATTTTGACAATGAGATCCACCACCAATTGTTCAAAGAATCTGGGCGAGCAGGATTTGACTTTGCTCAACACCTCGTCGGCAAGATTGGAGCGAAGCGTTGCGGATTGCTCCTCGATAATTTCGTCCGGCGTATGATCTTCGACCTCGTCCGATTCCTTCGACGGAATGACATCTCTGTTTCTCAAAGATTTATCCGAGTCCGACGGAAAGCGAAATTTCCTGAATTCTTCAAACTGCTTCAAAAATGCGATGTCAATTCGATCTGGAGATTGGCCAATGACATCGAGCCCCCGGCGTGTGATGTTGAAATGACCTCTGCTCTTTGACTCAAGAAGTCCTGCTTTTTTAAGATGGATGCAGGCCCAGTTGACCCGATTCCCCAATCTCGTGTTCCCGCTATGCAAAAGCTCCTTTCTGTCCTCATCGGAAAGCCCCATCACAGAAGCAACCATATCGCGGATCTCACTGCTAGTGCGCTCGTTCCCGTCACGCAGAAAAACCACAACTGGCAGCATCATATCTTGAAAGGCCGGCACGCTCATTGAGACAAACTACTTAATGACGACTTCAAGCGCAAGCAATCGCCGTTTTGTGATTTCTGCGCTCAGAAAAGGCTTGGCAGGCCGGGCCTGTAATCTATGTTGGTCAACTTTCCGTCACTTTCCGGTGGGATATCCAAGTGGCTAAAGGGCGCGGACTGTAAATCCGTTCGGTATCACCGTTCACTGGTTCGAATCCAGTTCCCACCACCATTTTCCCTCTCTGACACGCTGTGACAGAGAGGGTTTTTTGTAGACTATCCATGCGCATATCAACGTATTGCGTGACTGCCGCCATGATGTCGCTTATGCCAGCTTGCGCATGGTTGTGACTCTCAGGGACTGGCAGAAGTGAGCGCACACGTGAGCAGCCTTCGAGCACGCCGGGCACCTTCTTCAACTCCGCAGCAACGGCATTTTGCGTCGTATGGGTGTAATTTCCGGGCGTGAGTTGCACACTTTGGTGCCGCATGACCTGTCGGGCAACGTCTGCGCCTACCCCGCTACGGGCAAGCATGGTCGCGAAGGAGTGCCGCAGGGCATGAAAATCCAGCTTCCCATCCGCATTGCGCAACTCGATGCCGAGAGCCTTCAAATCGCGATATAAATCCCTAGTTCCGGGAATGGTGTATGGAAGCACCTTTTCTCCCGGTCTTGGGGAATCAGGACACATCTTGCGAAGGTAGTCGGCAATCTCCGAAACCAAGCCCACGGGCTGGGTCAAATGGTTCTTGGCATTCACAGAACGCACCATCAAGTAGGGCGATTCTTCATCAAGATGCACGTCCGACCAGAGAAGCTCTTGCAGTTCCTCCCTACGCAGTCCCGTCATAAACAGGATGTAAACCGCCGAGCGGTAATCCAAACTTCCCGCAGGGGCCTTGGCCATGAATAGAAGAAACTCTTCCTCAGACCATGCACGCCGGGCTTGTGTCTCTTTGCCTCTCGTCTCGACCTTCGGGACCTTGGCAATGGGATTGCTTTCGGCGAAGCCCATGTAAACAAGCCACTCGCAGAATGCATTCAACGAGGTCTGGTATTCCTTCAGCGTCTTGGGACTGACCGGGTGGCCGTTCTTCAGGGAACGCGGCCCAGCAGAGCGCCAGCGTTCATACGAGGTGGCGTTGATGTCCGTGACTTTCGCCCAGGTGCATTCACGTATCAACCTCAGGATGCGGCCCACCGTATCGTGCACGTGAATCGGCGTCCTTTTCTGCGCAACAAGGCTCGCCCTGTATTCGTCCACGAGCGCAACCAGATCATGCGCAGGAGCGCCCCAGAGGCCCGCAGGGACCGGCAAGCCCTCATGTTGGAGGTCCTGAACTTGGGTGAACTGCTTAAGCCTTCTTTCGGCAATCTGCTTATCCGTTGTGCACAGGGCCACTTGCTTGGGCTTGTTCATCCAAGGCATGCGGAAGCGGCCAGCGTATTCCGCACTCTGGACCCGCTTCCCGTTTATCCTTCGACTTGGTTTGAATACGCCCATGTGTATGCCTCTAGCCCCTTTGTGCGCGGAGCTTTTCAAGGAACGCGTGCACGTCGCTCTCGTAGAAGCGGGAAGCGCCGCCGAGCTTCACAGGGCGAGGCAAAGCCCCGTCCGCAATGAGGCGGTAAACGGCGCGCGTGGACAGGCTCAGGCAGCTTGCTACCTGTCGGAGCGTGAGAAGTTGTTCGACGGTGGGCATGGGTTACTCCTCAGTTGGAGGAAGCGGCTCGCCGCGTTCTTCTCGCTCAAGAGCTTCAACTCGAGCATCCATCTCTCGCTCACGTTCTGCGCGATTCCTCATGGCCAAATTGAAATTGTGTTCTTCCGCGCTAACTGGACGGTCGTAAACGCTTTCGTCAAGTTCACGGGCCGTCTCTTCGTCTATGTGTCGTGAACGCACATAGTAAATCTGCCCAAAGGTGACCTGATATCCTTGTTTGCAGAACCAGTCGGCGATCTTGCGATCAGACCAGCCGCATTCACGAAGCGTCATGATTGTCGAGATGTAGTCTTTCAGCGTCGGGATACCCGCCGCTTCCTGTGCTTTGGCAAGCATCTCGTCGGGGGATGGTTTCTTGTTTTCGTTCATGCTTTCAAATCCAGTCATAATTAGTCACTAGTCAACATTAATTTTCAGAACCCGTTTAATTACCACTTATGCTAACCTTGAACAAGGAAAGGGCCGGAGGCCCGGGCGGGGATGGCCCCACATGGGGGCCAAGCCCC
>JBAZHO010000188.1:0-4717 GCA_041652375.1 Opitutales bacterium
TCATGCCCGACAACAACGCATCCGGGGGCCGCAACGGACGCGGGTCCGCGATGGGAGACGGGGCCTTGTCCGACAAATTCGATCTGGGACGGCACATGTTGAGCGACAGGACCACGGGCGGCAGCGGGCGCGGCCCTGCGGTGGAAAGCGCCAGAGCCGAGCCTGCGAACGAGTCCGCCGAAGGCCAGACGAGAACGGACGCCCCCACCCTGAGCAGCTCGCGCGCGCTCGTGGGCCAGACAGCGGCAGCGGCGACGGGCGGCGGGGAAAAAGCTGCCGGGACTGTTCCGCAAGCATCGGCATCTGCGGCGGGCGCAGGCGCGAGGACAGGCGTACCAACTTTGCATTCGTTTGATGGTAAAGAACTTGCCGCAAGATCATCTTCTCAAGGCACGGCAAATGCTTCACAAGAGATTGGAATGATGCGTCTTGCAGATAACAGCCTTCAGGCAATCGTGGCCTTCGCGCGCGGCGACAACCCGTCGCAGGCAGGCGCGTTGCACGGAGGCATATACATGCAGGAAAGCTCCGCCCGGAACGGGCAGGAACGGCAGCATCAGAAACGCGAACAGAGCAAGGAAGAATCCTTCGGCATTACAGACTGCGCCGCCGTGAAGAGCGACGGACCCAAAGCCAGCGCGTCCGACAGGCTGGAAACGCCCAGAATGGAGCAGATATCACAGACCCTGATGGAGCAGATTGAACGCATACGTCAAGACGGCAGGGCGAGCAGCGTGCGCCTGTCCATCGACCTGCCCGACGGCAGTTCGCTGGACCTGCATCTGCGCTGGCGCGGCAAACAGATCACGGCCCGTTTCGGCTCCAACGCGAGCGACATGCGCGCGGAGATCGAGAACGGATGGGCCAGCCTCACCCGCCGCGCGGGCAACGCCGGAATGAGGCTAGAAGCGCCGACCTTCGAAGGGGGCGACGAACCCTCCTTCACGACGGCAAACCATTACGCATAAGGACACACTTACCATGAGCATCAGCGCAGTCGGAAACACGGGGGCAGTCACGGCAGGCACCGCACTTGAAAACACCAACAAGAGCCTCCTAGGCTCCGATGAATTCCTCAAGCTGCTCACCGTGCAGCTATCCAGTCAGGATCCTTTCAATCCGATGGACGACAAGGAGTTCATATCCCAGATGGCCAACTTCTCCTCGCTGGAGCAGATGAGCACTCTGTCGAAGAACTTCAGCAGCTTCAGCGCCCGTCAGGAACAGCTCTCATCGCAGACTTTCCTCGGCAAGCAGGTCAGCATCCAGCAGGGAAGCGCGGACGCGATCACCGGCATTGTGTCCTCCGTGGGCATAGACAGCGAAGGAGCCATATACGTCACCGTGAACGGGAACCAGTACAGCGTGGGCGACGTCAAGACGGTGTCCCTGCCCTCCGGCCTCACTGAATAACATTTTTTCAACCTTTTCAAAAATACTGCCATGTCCCTCACATACAGCCTCCAGACCGGCATCAGCGCCCTGAAGAGTTTCACCGAAGGGCTTCAGGCGATAGGCGACAACATCGCCAACGTCAGCACCACCGGCTTCAAGCGCAGCCAAGTGGATTACGCGGACACCTTCTACAACCTGCTCCAGACTTCGAGCAGCAGCACCTCGGGCGCGACGTCCCAAGTGGGCGGCGGCGTTCGCGTGGCGTCCATAAACTCGGTGTTCAACACCGAAAGCGCCACCTACACCGGGCAGGAGAACAATATGGCCATCGACGGCGACGGCTTCTTCCGCGTTCAGGACAAGGTTTCCGGCACGCAGTTCTTCACCCGCGCAGGCAACTTCAAGCGGGACGATCTGGGTTATCTGGTCACGCCGGAGGGCTACCGCCTTCAGGGCGAAGGAACCCTTTCGGGCAGCAACATGATGATCCCCGACACCGCCACCAACCCCACGACCGGGCAGGAGGAACAGGTCAGCGACTGGAGCTTCTCCGCCAGCACGGGCCAGCTCAACCTCTACTTCGCCGACGGCTCGGCCACCAACGGGGGACGGGTGCAGCTAAGCGCGTTCACAAACCCCAGCGCGCTGATGAAGCAAGGCTCGAACATCTACAAGCAGACGGGCAACTCCGGCACGCGGACGGACTTCCTGCCCGCCAACGACCAGCTCGCAACACTTTCATCTCAATATCTTGAACAGTCCAATGTGGACCTGACGGAAGAATTCGCCAACATGATAACCACGCAACGCGGCTTTCAGGCAGGTTCAAGAATCATCACCACCACGGACCAGCTCCTTCAGGAGGCCATCCAGCTCAAGAAGTAGAGTCGGCCAACATCCAACCCCCTTCGGAATCCATACGCCATGCCAAAAGAACCAGAAGCAGTAGAAGACCTGCCAGCTCCAAAAACACCTTCCACCGGAGGAGGCAACAGGTCCGCGCTCATAACGGCGATCGTAACAGTCATCGCCATTCCGCTGGTCATGGTGGTGGTGTGGGAGCTGTACATGCTGCCCAGCCTCAAGAAGCTGGCTGCGGCGCAAGGCGCCCCCGAGACGGTCGAAGCCGTGGCCGAAGAGGCCGCGCCGGAGGCCAAGGCCGAGGAAGGCGAAGAGGGCGTTGCAGGCAGCGTTTACGAGATCAAGGACGTTGTGGCCAATCTTTCCGGCGCGATGCGCTCGCGGTACATCAAAGTAAGCTTTACAATGGAAGGCAAAGCCAAGGACTTTCCCGCCATGATGAAGGAGAGCGAGGCCAAGATACGCGACGCAACGCTGGCAGTGCTATCCGACATGACCATTCAGGACATGGAGGAACCCGGCGTGAAGAACATCGTGCGCAACAGAATCATCAATGCGATAGGGCAGGCCCTGCGCAGCAACGCGGTTGAGAACCTCTATTTCTCCGAATTTGTCGTGCAGTAGAACGCGACACAGGAGCGAACAGGCAAACTTTTTATAATGATGAGCGACGATCCCAACGACAATGACGATCTGAACGAGATTCTCAGTCAGAGCGACATCGACGCCTTGATGGCAGAGGCCATGACCGCGCCGCAGGATATCGTGTATTCCTACGACGGGCGGCGCATCGAGGCCAGCGAGAAGATCCACATCGAGACCTACGACTTCCGCAACCCCGTCTTCCTCACGGAAAACGAGTTGCGGCAGGTCCGCATCCGCCACGAGCAGTTCATCCACTACCTTGCAGCGCGCCTGTCCCTGTTTTTGCGCATGGACTTCGGGCTGAAGATGTCCCAGCTCTACACGATACCTTACAAGCGCTTCACCGAGTCCATCCCCAACCCGACGCACATCGCGCTGTTCCGCGTGGAGCAACTTTCGGGAGTGGGCATTCTGGACATGAATCCGCGCTTGGCCATGACCATCGTGGACCGGCTTCTGGGCGGCAAGGGGCACTCCATCCGCGACGAACGCTACCTGACCGACATAGAGATCGCCCTCGTGGAGGACGTGATCTATCTGGTCATGGAAGAGTGGTGCCGCCAGTGGGAGGACACGCGGGAACTGAACGCGTCCCTGATCGGGCGCGAAAACAACGGACGCTTCCTCCAGACCAGCCCGCACGACGCGATCATGCTGGTGCTGACGATGGAAGCCACCATCGGCGACTGCTCAGAGTCCATGCAGATAGCCATGCCCTATTACACGATAGAGCCTGTCATCCGCAAGATGCAGGAGAACGCCAAACGCTTTAACAGCTCCAACAACGACAAGCTGACGCCCCACTGGATGCCCGTTTACAACGACATCAACGTGAAGGTGCGCGCGGAATGGAAGGCGTTCCACGCCACGGTGCGCGACGTGCTGTCCATCCGGCCCGGAGACCTGATAATTTTGCCGGCAGGCATCATGGAAGAAACATCCGTCTGTCTTGCGGACACCGAACGCTTCAAGGGCGAAATCGGCATCGACGGCGACGCGGTCGTGGTCAAACTCACGGAAGTCGTTAGAAACGACGTGAAAACCAAGGAAAAGAAACACAGATGAGCGTATTGGACTCCAAGAATCTGGACGTCGTGCTCGACGTTCGCGTGCAAGTAACCGTGCAGCTAGGCTCGTGCGAGCTGCCGATGCGCGAGATTTTCGAACTCACGCCCGGCTCCGTGCTGCAGCTCAAACAACACGCCAAGGACCCCGTCGGCCTGTTCGTGAACGGACGCCTCATAGCCTACGGCGAAGTAGTCGTGGTGGAGGATAATTTCGGCATCAAGATCACGGAACTTGTGGGCGGCGATAATGCGTAACCTCATCAGACGCGCGGCACGGCTGGCGCGAACCGCGCTGATTGCGGCACTGTTCCTCGGCCCCATCGCGGCCACGGCCGTCACGGACCCGGAGCCGGAACAAATCATCACGCCCCGCCAGAACGCCGCCACGGCCACCACGGACGACGCCGCGGCGCAGACGCCCGCCGCGCTGCGCGGACCCACGCTGCTCGCGGTGACGGCGGTGGTGGCGACGATCGCCTTTCTGATAATGCGCCGCTTGAAAAAAGGCGGCCTCGGCAACCGCCTCTCGCAAAGCGCCACCGGAGCCATCGAAATCTGCCGCACCCGCTCGCTGGGCAGCAAGCAGTACCTCGTCGTGGTGCAGGTCGAAGGCAAACGCATGCTTCTGGGCGTCGGGCCGGGCTTCATAACGAACCTGAGCGAACTTGAAGCGGAGAACTACTCCATCCCCTACGAACGCAAAGGCAGCCTCCCCAAGCCCGCGCCGAAAGAGACGGAAAACCCCGACG
>JBAZHO010000189.1:0-4665 GCA_041652375.1 Opitutales bacterium
AGAAAGTGTGAGTGTGGCTAGATGGCAGATGTGTTTCATTGGTGTTGTGGTGTTGGTATCGTGCGGGATTGAAGCCCCAGCTAGTGTGGAGAATGTTGAGAGGTTGTTTAACCGGCAGGTGCCGCCCTGATGGAACTCTGCCCACTCGGACGGCACCCCGGACTGGTTTTTGGTGATTTAGGTCTGAAGAAAAGGGGGGAGAACGTTAGAACTCGTAGCTGATCGAAAGAGAGAAATCACGTCCCGTGTGATACTTGAGCCTGTAGTACTTCTGGCTGGTCGTCTCGGGGTTGTAGATGATTGCACGAGGGCTGTCGGTGAGGTTTTTCGCACCGAATTTCAGATAGCATTTGTCGAACAGCTTTTGTCTTATAATGAAGTCCAGTCTGTTGTAGCTGTCGAAATAGGTGTCGTGTTCATTACTGCCACTGAAGCCTAGGGCACCGGCCGAATCCAAAACGTCGCTGATCGCGTAATAGGCCAGGGTCATAGTGGTATCACTTTTCTTGATCTCGTAGCTGATGTCGGCGTTTACGATCCACTCGGGTTGGTCGTACAGACGCCTCTGCTTTGGGTAATGCACGTAAGCAGCGTCCTCCGGTACATCTCCATAAATGGCGTGCATGACTTCTGCATCGCTCTCGGAGTTGATGTATCCCATGTTGTGGATGCCGGCCAATACCCCATCGGGAACCCGGACGATCGCGTCGATGTGGCTGAAGTTGCCGCCTATGCTCAGGTTGTCCAGCCAGTCCATGCCCAGAAAGTCCAGATGCGTGCGCCATTCCAGTTCGAAGCCGTGAAGGTAGGCCGTGTTGGGATTGTTGATCCATGTGTAGAAGTCGTAGATCGCGGATGGCGAATATCCGAGGACCTTCTCGACGGGATTGTCCACTTCCTTGTAGAACACGCTGGCGGCCAGCAGGTTGCCCTGCTTGCCCCACGTGTATTCCGCGCGCAGGTCAGTGCTTCGCACCTTCGAGGGCTTAAGCTGAGGGTTGCCCATCGTGTCCTGCAAGTCGTCGGGGGTGAAGGCCAGGTAAGCCATCATTTCACGGAATGATGGACGGGCCGTGGTTCGGGAGTAGTTCAGACGCAAGGCAAACCCCTCCAGCGGGTGCCAAGCCAGCCCGAAGTCGGGCAGCCAGTAGGTCTGATACAGGCCGCCGTTGATATATGATCCGTCTGGTCCGGGTTCTAATCCCCACCTCTCAGCGTTCTTGCCCAGAGCAAAGTTCACCACCTTGTACGCGTCTCCGACGTAGTTGTTACTGGTATCGAACTCCAAGTTTTCCACCCGCTGACCAGCAATGATGTCGAACTGGTTCCAGAGGGTCAGCACACCGTTCAGGTATCCAGCCTTGATGATACGGTCCGCTCCAGTGTTCACCCTGCGGATGCTCGAACTGAGATTGAAAAAGCTATGTTCGTTATAGACATCCTCGGCCGTCTCTCCCTTAGCACTAGTCTTGAACAGCGTGAAATTCTGGGCGACATGCCGGGCGTCGTCGTCGTAATAAGCACCTGCGGAGAGCTTCCATTCCAGCGCCCTGTTGATGAACCAGTCGTAGCTGAGGTCGGCGCGGAAGAAGTGCTGTTTTTCGGAGATGTTGCGCCAGCTGCGGTAGTTGTTGCTTCCGTCGTCATTGGCTTGGCTCGACTTGAACAGGCCAGTGTCGCTATCGTAATAATATTCGATGGAGCGCGAGTCTGGCTCCTTGGTATAAGTCCTATTGTTGCCATAGACCCAAGAGAGTTTGAACGGATCGCCGGAAAGAAAGCTAAGGTTGTGGTCGCCCAGAAGCTGGACGGAACAGAGCTTGCGCTGCTCGTAATAAATCAGGTCCCAGTTGTATTTGCGTTTCAATACCGCCTCTCCATCATTGTCGAACTGCTTGTAAAGTAGACCTTCACTGCCGTAGGCCTCCGAGACTATTTGACTCCATGTGCTGTAACCGGCGTCTTCATACGCGTTGTAGGCGTCGTAAAGGTTGAAAACGCCGTTTTCCATCTTTAGGACGGTGTCCGTGCCAGCCTGGCTGACGAAGGTGTTGAGGGTGATCTTGTGCGCACCCTTCCTGTCCAAGTCCATCTGGATCGCGCCCAAGGCCGTGATGTCAACGCTGGCCACCGACCTAGTGTAATCGTATTGTGGGCCATGGACCGTCATCAGGCCCAGCCACGCATCCAGATAACCGGTGTATTGATATATCCTGTTATTCTTACTCCCTACCCAGCGCTTTTCATACGTGCCGTCCGTGGTCTTGTAGGAACTGTCGTAGCTGACGCTGCCCATCGCCCTGATATGGCGACCCCACAACAGGGCGAAATCACCCGTGCCAAAGCTGACTTCGAAGCTCAGGCCCGGGGGCGGACTTTCGTGCTGGGGCACCATGTCGATGCCTTTAGGCAAGGAGTATGAAGCGCCCATATTGATAAAACCGTATCCCTGCGCGTAGCTGTAGGGAAGCCTGTCATTGTAGCCTTGGGCCCAAGAATCATTGCGACCGGGATTGTCGTAAGTCACGTAGTCGCGCTGGGCGCGGTCATTGAACTTCATCCCGAAGCTGACCTTGGCGAAGGAGTCGTAGGGGATGTTCGAAGTGACAATGTTGATGTAACCGCCGGAGGCGTTGCCCGGCGCGTCGGGGGAGAAGGTCTTGTACACCTCCAGCCGGTCCACAATGTCGCTGGAGAACAGGTCCAGATGCACGCCCTGCTTCATCGGGTCGGGAGAGGGCATCGGAATGCCGTTGACGAGCGTGGCGCTGTACCGCTCCGAGAGGCCGCGGATGACGGCGAAGCGCCCCTCGGCCACGTTCACGCCCGCAACCTTCGTCGCCGCCTCGCCCATGTCGGACAGGCCGAGGCGGGAGAAGTCCTCGCTGGAGAGCATGTTTATGAAGCGCACGTCCTGCATGCGCATCTGCAGCATCACCTGCTCGGCCTTGAGCTTCTCCGCAACCACGGTGACCGGTTCCAGCGTAAACACTTCGTCCTGATCGCCCTTGGCCCCGCCCTTGACCTCGTCGCCAAGAGGCTTGAGCACGTCGTCGTCCTTCTGCATGCGCACGGCCACTTGGTCGTTGATGCGCAGGAAGACGACCTTTGACTGCAGCGTCACGGACATGAATACGTACGAGAGCTTGCGCCCCGCGCCGAGCGGCAGAACGAGCTGCTGGTCCAGCGGCAGGCTGTCCGGCTGGTAGATATAACTGAGGTGCGTCTGGTCCGCGCAGAGCTTGAGAAAGTCCCCCAGCGTGCTTTCCGCTTTGCTGATCGCTAGGGTTTCCTTCCCGAAGTCGGTCTCGTAGTCGAGCGTCTTGGCCTTCGATTGCAGGCAGAAGGCGAAGAGAAGCGCACTGAGCGCCGCGATGAGTCGCAGGCGCGACCAGCCCGATCCGCGGGTGTCGGACAGCATGGCACGCGTGGAATTGAAAGATGGGTTTGGTTTGCTCGGCATCACTGAATACCACAAACAAACCCCACAGAACCTGCTATGCACTTGCGTTACATGTGAGCAACGATCATGCGCCAGTCATGTTGAGGTGCGCCACAGCGGAGACCGGAAAGACGCGATAATGCAGCGTAATGCCACATGAATCAACCGCTTACATCAACTCGCGCAAGCGGTCTAGCTGACGGCTCAGGTGGCGCATGGCCATAACCATTTGGTTCTGCACCGTGTACTCGGAAATGCCGAGCAGGGTGGCTATCTCCCGATAGCGCATGTTTTCCAGACGACTCAGGCGGAAGATGATCTGCCGCTGTTCGGGCATCTCCTCCAGCATGTGTTCCGCGGCTTGGGCCAGTTCCTTGTCTTGCAGTCGCTCCGCCCCGTCCTCCATATCGGCCATGCAATCCAGACGCGAGACAAGTTGCGGATCCATGGTCATTCCAACTGCGCGACGCCTGAGCTGGTTGATCGACCTGTTGCGCACCGATGAGAACAGGTATGGGCGTAGCTCTCCGCCGATGCGCAGGCTGGCTCGATTGGTCCACAGTTCCCAAGAACGACACTCACCACGTCTTCGGCCCCTTGTTTGTCCTTCAAGATGGAGTGAGCGAAACAGCAGAGCGGTTCGTAAACTTCTCGAAAGATTTCCTCGAAAGCGCCTGCATCGCCTGCCGTCAGACAGGCGATCAACTCCTTGTCAGATCGCGTTCGCATGGACATCGCTTGAATGGGGCGGCACACGCACGCAACCATGACTTGGGTCCAGAGAGTCGAGAGTCCGTCGTATGGCGTGCGGCGCCGCAGCTTGATAAGAGAGTGCGCCTGTTCAAGACCAAGGGTCTCGGCCCGGTCATGTCAACCCACTACGGTGGTGCGTAGGCCGGATGTGACCACATTGTCGTGGAATTGAGTGTTCCGTTGCGGAAAATTAACATAAAATGCATACAGATTCAGTGCTTGATAATTGTCATTGTTGTTGAACTCACGAAACGTTGCAGCGGTGAAAGGATACCAGAACAGCGAGACATTCGAGAAACTGTGCGTGCGCTACCTTTCCGGCGAGGCGGACGCCGAGGAGCGGCGCATCCTTGTCGAATCGCTCAATGACGAGTCGTTGCGAGAGCTTTTCGAATCCTTGCAGAAGGCGTGGAACAGCTTCCAGAGCGACCCCAGAACGCGCTTCGATTCCGACGCAGCCCTTGAGCGCC
>JBAZHO010000190.1:0-4628 GCA_041652375.1 Opitutales bacterium
CACGAAGTAAGTCCAACGCTTGTTCTCGCCCGCGGTGCGGATGATCACGCCCATACCCTCGGGGATGGGCAACTTGCGCAGAATCTCCTTCAGCCGACGACGCTCGTGATCGTCCTCGATCTTGCGGGACACGCCGCACTGCCCCCCGTAGGGCATCAGCACCAAATAGCGCCCCGGCAAGGACAAGTTCGTGGTCGTGCGCGGCCCCTTGGTGCCGATCTGGCCCTTGGTGACCTGAATGACGATCTCGCTGCCGATCGGGTAAAGGCTGGGGATATCCTTGATGGAAATCTTTTCCTTCTTCTTGATCTGGGCCTCGCTGCGCGTGTCGCGGACGATCTCCACGGAGCTGTCGGCCACGGCGGGCAGGATGTCCCAGTAGTGAAGGAAGGCGTTCTTGGGAAGCCCGATATCCACGAACGCGGCCTTCAAGCCCGGTTCGAGGTTCTGGATCTTGCCCTTGAAGATGGAACCCACGAGGCGGTCGTCGCCGGCGCGTTCCATCTCGAACTTTTCGAGCACCCCGTCTTCGAGCAGCGCGACGCGCTTCTCAAGAGGCTCGGAATTGATGATGATCTCCCGGTACGCGACCTCGTCCTTGCGAATGGCGCGGGCTATACGCTGAACGATGGAACCCTGACGGGCCCTCTGGGAAGCGGCCTGCTGAAGCTGGTCATTGCTGACCTCCTCGGCGTCCTCTTCTTGTTCAAATGACGGAATGTCTTCTTCGTAATCGGGTGAAAGTGGTAAATCGGAAGGATCTGGGCTGTTCATGTGATATATTCGGCCTCTGAACCGGCTGCAAAGCCGGGCCAGTTTGTCGTGAATTGGCCGTCACGAACGCAGGAAAGGGGATTTGCGGGGTATCTCATCGGTGGTTGGACGATAAATTATGCAAAGCTGCGACGGTGGCGGTAAACACTCTGTACCAGTCCTTGCAGAATGCAGCAACTGAGAATGAACGAACCACCGTAACTTACGAACGGCAAAGGCAGGCCGGTGATCGGAGTCAGACCAATTGTCATGCCGATATTGACGAAAACGTGGATCATAAGGATCACGCTGACGCCGGATATGAGCAAAAGGCCGAAACGATCCCTAGCCTGAGCTGCCATTCTCAGGTTATTGATGAGAAGAACGAAGAAAATGCCGACCACCAGAGATGAACCGGCAAAACCCATTTCCTCCGCCATGACGGCGAAGATGAAGTCGTTATGCGCAACGGAGCGCGGGAGGTAGCCAAGCTGCGCCTGATCTCCCTTGGTCCACCCTTTTCCGAGAGGACCTCCGGTGCCCACCGCCTGCAGAGACTGACGGTAGTTCCAGCTTATGCCTATGCCGCGCGGATCGACCGATTCCGGGCTGATGAAGCCGAGGATGCGGTTTCGCTGGTAATCGCGCAACGGAACCCAGCTCTGCTTCTGGTATTCCCCGATAACCATGTGCGCGTCATAGCCGCTGTCTTTTAAAAATTGATGGTATTTGTAAAGGTCCGCCCCAAGAATCGCCAATACGCCCAGAAAAGCGCCCAGCACGACGATGAAGAAACGCTGGGAAAGCCTAGAAACGTACAAGAGGGAAAAAATCATGGGACCGAACACCAAAGCGGAACCTAGATCGGGCTGCAGAAAGATCAAGAATATTGGAATAGCAACTATCATCCCCAGCTTGCAAAGAGCCCAAAGACTCTCGCGGACGGTTCCAAGCTGTTCGCGCGAGAGCATCGCGGCGACCATGATCAAAGTTGCGATCTTGGCCCCCTCCGAAGGCTGGTATGCGATGCCCGGCAGATTCAGCCAGCGGCGGGCCCCTTCGCGCTCCATGCCCAGCGGCGTCCACAAGGCGAGCAGAAGAACGATGCCCAGAATGTAAACAACGTGGGCGTGCCTGAACCAGACGCTGTAGTCCAGCCATGAAATGACGCAGTACACCGCCGCGCCCACAGCCATCCAGAGTATCTGCTTGAGCCAGAAGTTTGACCCGTTGAAATGCTGGGCCGAGTAGATGAACAGAACCCCCAGCGTGCCCAGAGCCAGCATGCACAGCGGACCGATCCAGTCCGAACTGGAATGCGCGAGCACCTGCATGCCGCTGAAAACCGGCCTTCCGCGGGCAAGAACTTCACGACCGTCGATTCTGGAAACGTTCACCGTGCCTGTTCCACGTACCGGCATTCCCTGATGACGGTGATCTTGATTGTTCCCGGGTACTGAAGCTCGTCCTCGATGCGGCGGCGCAGCTTGCGGGCAAGCTCGCGGGCGCCGGAGTCGTCCACGTTGTCGGGGGCCACGACGACGCGAATCTCGCGCCCTGCCTGAATGGCGAAAGCCTCGTTGACGCCGGGCATCGACCGGGCCAGATCCTCCAGCTTGCGCACGCGCTGTATATAAGAGTCCATGCTCTCTGCGCGCGCGCCGGGGCGCACGGCGGAAACGGCGTCCGCGATCTTGAGCACGGACGCGTAGGCGGAAATGGGCGCGACCTCCTCGTGATGCGAAGCCACGGCGTTGACCACCAGATCGTCCTCGCCAAGACGCTTGAGAATGTTCGCGCCCGCGCTGGCGTGGCTGCCCTCGTAGTCCGCGTCAAGGCTCTTGCCGATGTCGTGGAACAGGCCCGCGCGGCGGGCGATTTCCGTATCAAGGCCAAGCTCCGCAGCGATAAGGCCGCAAAGCTGCGAGACCTCCACCGTGTGGTCCAGACAGTTCTGGTTGAACGAAAGCCGGTAGCGCAGCTTGCCCAGAAGCTGGACGATCTCAGGATGCACGTGGGAGATGCGCACCCGGCGCAAGGCGTCCTCGCCGAAGCCGGAGACGCTCGTCTTAACCTGATCGTCGGCCTCCAGCACGGCGGCCTCGATGCTCGTGGGGTGAATGCGCCCGTCCTTGATCAGGTGCTCCAGCGCGAGGCGGGCGACCTCTCGGCGCACGGGGTCGAAAGACGACACAAGGACGCTGTCGGGCGTTTCGTCTATGAGCAAAGTGGTGCCCGTGGCGCTCTCGAAGGCCTTGATGTTGCGCCCCTCCCGCCCGATGATGCGCCCCTTCATGTCCTCGTTGGGGATGGACACGATGGTGGCCGTGGCGTCCTGCTGCGGGGTGGAACTGAGCCTCTGCATGCAGACGAGTAGCAGGCGGCTCGCCTCGGCCTCGATCTGCGCCTCCGCGCGGTTCAAAATTTCGTTCTTGTAGATGCGCAGCTCGTCCTCGCACTCCCTGCGGGCCTCTTCGAGTATCTCCTCCTTCACCCGGGCGGGCGTGAGACCGGCGATGCCCTGCAGACGCTCCCTGTAAACGGACATCTCCTCGTCGAGCTGGACGGAGCGTTCGTCGATTTCCTCCGCCCGTCTCTCGATGTTCTGCGTGCGCTTGTCCAGTGCCCCGCTCTGTTCGGCGCGGCGCGCCTCGGCCTGCTCCAGTTCGCGCTCGCGCGAAGCCACGCGGACCTCCCTCTGCTCGAAGATGCGCTCCTGCTCCTCCTCGCGCTTGTGGAGCATCGTGTCGATCTCCTCCATGCGGCGGGCCGTCTCCTTGTTCAGAAGAGCCCTTGAGTCCGAAAGCTCCTGACTGAGCCTGTCGCGCTCCGTCTTGAGAAAACGGCGGAAAACAAGCCAGCAAAGCCCCGTAGCAGAAAAAAGTCCTGCCAGCAGAGCTACAATTACTACATGTGCAGGAGCTTCCATATGTTTGCGCTCGCGCCCCGCCCTGTGGCCCACAAGCCGCGCGACAACCCCGATTGGTGTAGAAGTATGTACCACCTGCATGGCGAACATGTCAAGATGGGGGGCCGTATGGCCAATAATTATGCCAGCAGACGCGACGCAACGCGGAAGGACCGATAAAAATCGCATTCAACAGACGTTGCGGCGGGCGCGCGCAACCGGCTATCCTGTGCGCTCATGAGCGAAAGGCATGACGAAGAACACAGCGCCAGACTGCACCGGGGCAGCATCCGGGGCCTGCTCGTGTCCTTCGGCGGCCAAGGCCTGCGCCTTGTCATTTCCGCCGGGCAGATCGTGGTTCTTTCGCGCCTTCTGGCCCCGGAACTGTTCGGCCTGTTCGGCATGACATGGGCCGTGCTGGCCCTTCTTTACAATTGCAAGGACATGGGCCTCGCGTCCGCCGTGGTGCAGTACGAAGGCGGCGAGGACGCCTTTGTGGACTCCGCCTTCTGGCTGAGTCTGTTCGGCGGGCTGTCGATAGCGACGCTGGTCGTCGTGGCCGGGCCGCTGATGGCATACGTGTACGGCCAGCCGATGGTCTCGGAGATCTGCCTGAAGCTGGCCCCCATGTTCGCCATCGGAGGCGTGACCTCCCACTATCAGGCCATTATGCGCCGACGCATGGAATACGTGCGGCTGAACGTCGTCATGACCATCGCGCAGGCCGTGGGAACTGGCGGAGCCGTCGTTCTGGCCATGCAGGGGCGCGGGATCGACGCGCTCGTGTTCCAGACCCTAGGGCAGGAACTGACCTGCCTTGTCCTGCAACCCTTCTTCTGCCCTTGGAGGCCCAAAAGCTTCAGCTTCAAGGCGGGCTTCCCGGAGCTGATGTCCTTCGGCGGGAACCTGAGCGTGTTCCGGCTGGCGCAGAACATAGCCTCCACGATGGACCACTTCTCGCTGGGCC
>JBAZHO010000191.1:0-4616 GCA_041652375.1 Opitutales bacterium
CACTCCGATGCCGATGATGTCCGCCGGGGAAAAGTCCGGTTGCCCGGCGCGGGCCTGTGCAATGGCCGCGTCCAGCGACGCCTTCAGCCCCGCGATGTAGTCGCCGGGATGCTGGCGGGCGAGGTGGGGTTCGTTCCGGTCGTACAGGACCCCGGCTTCCCCAGTCGGATAGTCGAACACGCCCGTGCCCAGTTCCAAGCCGTCCGAGCAGCGGACGATCAGGGCGCGCACGGAGTTCGTTCCAAAGTCCAGACCAAGGGTTGCGAACATTGCATCTTAATCTTGCTCATGTTCGCGTCATCAATAAAGCTGCTCCGCACTTTACAGTAAAGCCGGGCTGACGCGCCCGTAACGGCCATGAACAAAGTCTCCATGCAAGGAATTGCCGACGCGCTCGGCGTGTCCAAGAACACCGTGTCGCTGGCCCTGCGCAACGACCCGCAGATTCCGGCCTGCACGCGCGAGCGCATAATGGAAACGGCCCGCAAGATGGGTTACGAGCGCAACCCGGCGTTTGGGCGCGTTATGTCCATGATGCGCAAGCGCGGCAATTCGGGTTCGTTCGGCACCATCGCGCTGTTCAACGCGAATCAGGACGCCGGGGCGTTCCGCAAGCATCCCACGATCCCGAAATATATCAAGGGCTGTCTGGAGCGGGCGTCCAGCCTCGGCTATTCGCTGGACAGTTTCTGGCTTTACGAGGAGAGGATGACGGGCGAGCGATGGCGGGATATTCTGCTCAGCCGAGGCGTTCTGGGCGTCATTTTCATCGGTCTGATGAGGGAGAACCGTCTGCCGCCGTTCATGGCCCCCGTCGTGGCGGACTTCCCTTGCGTCGTGACCGGCGTGCGCACAAGAGAGCCCGCCTTGTCCTTCGCGTGCGTGGACCATCACATCGTGACCTTGCGTGCCTTCGAGAAAGCCCTTGAGCTTGGCTACGCGCGGCCAGGACTGGTCATGGACGGCGAGATCGACGAGCTTGTGGACAAGCGTTTCAGCGCGGGTTACAGCTCCGGTCAGCAACTTGTGCCGCCCGGTAATCGCCTCCGTCCCTTCATGGACATTGCGAAAGCGCGGGCGGACCCGACCGTTTTCAAGGACTGGCTTGATCGGGAGAAACCGGACGTGATTTTCACCCTCTACAACGTGGTGCGCCACTGGCTGGACGACCTGCGGGTGCGCGTGCCGGAGGATGTGGGCCTGATCCAGCTTGAGTGGCGCGACAGCAGGCCGGACTGGGCCGGGATGAACCAGCACAACGACATCACCGGCGCGGTCGCCGTGGACATGCTCGTGGGCATGATCCACAACGGAGAACGCGGAGCGCCCCCATTCCCGAGGGCCACGCTTGTCGGACCCACATGGGTGGACGGCTTGACGGTGCGCGCCGGGTCCGCAACCCGTCAATAAGAGCGCCCGGGGCGTTTTGTCCGCTGCGCCGAAAGTCGTGTGATTCTATTGTTTGCCGTCGGAAATTATCGCCGTGGCGGCGGATTGTTTTTCTGATACGTTACCGAGAATAACACAATGAACGTAGAAATCCTTTCCAAAGCTGCCAATCAGGCCCGTGGTCTTGCCATCGACGCCGTCCACGCCTGCAACTCCGGTCATCTTGGCCTGCCGCTGGGCTGCGCCGAACTGGGTGCCGTTCTTTTCGGCTCTTTCATGCGCTACAATCCGGACGCTCCGCGCTGGATCAACCGCGACCGCTTCGTGCTTTCCGGCGGGCACGGCAGCATGTTCCTTTACTCGTGGCTGCATCTGGCCGGTTACGACCTCTCGATGGAGGAAGTGAAGAGCTTCCGCAAGCTGCACAGCAAGACGCCCGGCCACCCGGAATACATGGAGACGCCCGGCGTGGAATGCACGACAGGTCCGCTCGGGCAGGGCATCGGCAACGCGGTGGGCATGGCGCTGGCGGGCAAGATGAACGCCGCGCGTTTCAACAAGCCGGGCGCGGAGATTCTGGATTACCGCGTGATGGCGCTGGCGGGCGACGGCTGCATGCAGGAGGGCGTGTCTTCCGAGGCCTGCGCGCTGGCCGCCCACATGAAGCTGGACAACCTGATCCTTTTCTACGACTCCAACGACGTCACGCTCGACGCCATGGCCTGCGCCTCACAGAGCGAGGACACGGCCATGCGTTACCGCGCATACGGATGGGACGTGCAGACCGTGACCGACGGGCACGACCCGGTCGCCCTTGCGGCGGCCTGCGACAAGGCACGCGCCGAACTCAACGGCAGGCCGAAGCTGATCATCGTCAAAACGATCATCGGCAAGGGCATCGAGGAGGTGCAGGGCACGGCGAAGGGCCACGGCGAGGGTGGGGCGAAGTTCGCCGACAAGGCCCGCGCCGGTCTTGGCCTGCCCGCCGACGAGCATTTTTACGTATCCGCAGATGTGCGCGCGTTTTTCGCGGCCCGCAAACAGGCACTCACCGCTGCTTGCGCCGACTGGTGCTCGCGCTTCGGCGCGTGGTCGCGCGCGAACCCGGAGCTGGCCCGCGACATCGAGCTTCCGCTCAAGGAAGCGATGCTTCCCGCCGTTGACCTTATGGCCTGCATCCCGGCTTTCAATCCCGAAAAGAAGATCGCCACCCGCGTCGCCGGGGGCATCGTCCTGCAGCCGCTAGCCGCGAAGCTCAACCGCATCGTCGGCGGCAGCGCGGACCTCTACGGTTCCACCAAGAACTACATCGAGAAGCTGGGCGACATCAGCGCGGCGGACTATTCCGGGCGCAACATCCGCTACGGCATCCGCGAGCACGCGATGGGCGCGATCATGAACGGCATGGCCTACGACGGCTACTGGATGCCTTCCGGCGCGACGTTCCTGACCTTCAGCGACTACATGCGCCCGGCGATCCGCCTCGCCGCGCTGGCAAAGCTGCCGGTGCAGTACATCTTCACGCACGACAGTGTCGGCGTGGGCGAGGACGGCCCGACGCACCAGCCGATCGAGACGACAAGCTCCCTGCGCCTGATTCCGAACCTCGACGTGATCCGTCCCGCCGACGGTGAGGAAACTGCGGCGGCTTTCGCAAGCGCGATGTCCCGCAAGGACGGACCCACGGCCCTTATCCTTTCCCGTCAGGATTTGCCCAACCAGTCCAGCCTTTCCGTGGAGGCCCGCCGCATGGGGACCCTGAAGGGCGCATACGTCGCAAAGCGCGAAACGGCGGACCTTAGTCTGATACTCATCGCTTCCGGCAGCGAGCTTCAGCATGCCATGAAGGCGGCTGCGGAGCTTGGCGCTGGCACGCGCGTGGTGTCCATGCCCTGCATGGAGCTTTTCGAGCGTCAGAGCCCCGACTACAAGGAGAGCGTCCTGCCTGCGGCCTGCGCCAAGCGCATCGCGATGGAAGCGGGCGTCACGGCGAACTGGTACAAATATGCCTCGACAGTGGTCGGCATCGACCGCTTCGGCATTTCCGCCCCCGGCGACAAGGTGATGGAGATTCTGGGCATGACGGCGGAAAATCTCGTTTCCGTTGCGAAGTCTTTACCCGCCTAGCCGTTGACGGTTCCCCGCCGGTCTTGTAATGTAGGCAGACCGGCCAGAGATTTTCCCGGTGTTCGGACACTCCGCCCCTTCGCGGGCGTGGGCCCGGAGACCTGATTCTTTCTGGTTGTTCGCAGCTCTGTTGCGCGGAACGGCGGTTTTTCTCTCGTCCGTCACGAGCCAATCTCTTTACTGGAGGCCAAAATGAAGATTTATCCCGCAGTCGATATCAAGAACGGTCGCGTCGTGCGCCTGCGTCAGGGCAGGAAGGATCAGGAGAGCGTGTATTTCGAGGACCCCGCTGAACCGGCACGCCGCTGGGCGGAGGCAGGGGCGGAATGGGTCCACGTGGTCGATCTGGACGGCGCGTTCACGGGCCACCCAAGCAACTGGAAGGCCATCGAGGCCATTTCGGCCACGGGCATGAAGGTGCAGATGGGGGGCGGCCTGCGCGACGAGGCCAGCGTGGAACGGGCCTTTCTGGCCGGAGTCGCGCGCGTGGTGATCGGGACCAAGGCCGTTGACGACAAGGGTTTCATATCCGCGCTTGTGCGCAAGCACGGGGACAAAATCGCGGTTGGAATCGACGCCAAGGACGGCAAGGTGGCCGTGCGCGGATGGGTGGATACGATGGATGCCACCGCCTTGGGCTTGGCAAAAACCGTGGCGGACCTCGGCGTTTCGACGATCATATACACCGATATTTCCCGCGACGGCATGCTGGAGGGGCCCAATTACGAGGCGCAGTCCGAGATGTGCGCAAACGTGTCCTGCCGCATCATCGCTTCCGGCGGCGTCGGCTCGCTGGAGGACGTGGTGCTTTTCTCCAAGCTGGATGCAAAACACGCGAACTTCGACGGCGTGATTATCGGCAAGGCCCTGTACGAGGGCCGCGTGGATCTGGTGGACGCTCTTGAAGCCGCCCGCAATGTCGGAAGAGCCTGAGCAGCGGGTTCCGCGACCGCAGGGCATGGGGCGGTTGCGCAAACCGACGCTAGTGTGGTGTTAGGCAACTCTATGGAAGTATGCCAATGCAACGCGGACGCCTCGGAGAGGCGTCCCTACCAACGGATTATGAACGACTTACGCGTCCTTAAGGTAGGGACGGCTGT
>JBAZHO010000192.1:0-4540 GCA_041652375.1 Opitutales bacterium
AGGAGAAGATCGAGGCCTGCGTGCGCCGGGGCGTGCCGGCCTATCAGGGAGACGCCGAGTCCTTCCTGCGCATTTTCGACGACGGGCATTTCGACTGGGTCGTGCTGTCCCGCACGGTGCAGGAGCTTGAAAGCCCCGGCAGCGTGATCAACGAGGCCCTGCGCGTTGGCAAGCGTCTGGCGGTGGGCTTCGCAAACCACGGTTACTGGCGCAACCGCCTCTGCACACTGTTCAGCGGGCAACCCGTGCGCGGCGACGTCAATCCCGCCCCGTGGCCGGACCAGCGCCCGCACAACCCCGTGAGCATCGCGGAGTTCGAGGCGTACTGCGCCCTGAACGGCCTTAAAATCCTGCACCGCGTGCATCTGGGCGGGGACTGGAAGAGCCGGGTAAGCGTCTGTCCGTCCCTGTTCGCAGCCTACGCGCTCTACGCCGTATCCCGCCTCTGAGCGATGCGCTCCACGATGCGGCGGGCGATCTCGCGCTTGTCGGAGTCTCCAATCTCCTCGCGCCGCCCGTCGGGCCAGAGCAGCAGCACGCTGTTGCGTTCGCTTTCGAAACCTTCGCCGGGCTGGCCGACGCGGTTGGCCACCATCATGTCGCAGTTCTTGGCGCTCATCTTGGCCAGCGCGTAATTCGCCCCATCGTTCGTCTCGGCGGCGAAGCCCACGACATACTGCCCCGGCTTCTTGCGCGCGGCCACGGTCTTGAGGATGTCCGTCGTAGGCTCCAGTTCCGCCACGACGCGCTCCCCGGCCTTCTTCACCTTGTGCTCCACGCGCCGCATGGGGCGGTAGTCGCTCACGGCGGCGCTCATTATGAGCACGTCGCAGGCGTCGAAGCGGGCCTGTACGGCTTCGAGCATGTCCGCCGCGCTGACCACGGGCACGAGGGTCGCCCCGGCGGGCGCGGGAAGCGACACCGGTCCGCTGACAAGGTCCACGGCCCAGCCCGCATCGAGGGCGGCCTGCGCGATAGCGTAGCCCATCCTGCCGCTGGAAGGGTTGCTGATGAAGCGCACGGGGTCGAAGAACTCCCGCGTGGGACCGGCTGAAATCAGGGCGCGTATCCTGCTCATGCGCTCAAGCATTGCAGGGCGCGGGGCGGATTGCCAGCCCTGACCCAGCGCCGGGGCTGTAAAACGAACACACCCCGGACGCTCCTGAGGAGACGTCCGGGGTGTGTCACAGCCGGAAAAATGCGTTAATACTTAGACGGCCTCTTCCTCGGCGTCCACGCTCTGCTGGGCGGCGTCGCGCAGGGTGCGCAGGTCCAGCTTGCCGGATGCGAGGCAGGGGATCGCGTCCACGCGGCGGATGCGGCGCGGAATCCACAGGTTGGGTATGGCTTGGGCGATCAGCCTTTCGCGCAGCGTGGCGGCGTCGATGTCCATAGCCGTGAACAGGACCAGACTCTCGCCCTTGGCGTCGTCCCTCGCGCCTGTCACGGCGACCATCGGGACTTCGCTCTCTTCGAGGTGGAATGCCTGCACGACGGCCTGCTCCACGGTTCCGTGGGGAACCATCTCGCCGCCGATCTTTGAGAAGCGGCTTATGCGGCCCTCTATGAAAAGGTTGTTGTCCTCGTCGAAGCGTGCCAGATCCCCGGTCTTGAACCAGTCCCCGTCGAAGGCGCGGTTTGTGGACTCGATGTCGCCCAGATAGCCGCGGAAAACGTTTACTCCGCGCACGTGCAGCACGCCGCAGCGGGTCGGCTCGATGACTTCGCCGGTGGTGTCGTCAACAATGCGGGCCTGAAGGCCGGGAAGGAGCTTGCCCGTGGAGCCAGTGAAACCGTTGGGAGAGATTCCGCGCGCGTAGTCCACGTCTGCGGCGACGACGGGCGAGGTCTCCGTCAGGCCGTAGCCGATGACGAAGTTGCAGCCGAAGTGGCTTTTCCACATTTCTGCGAAGCCGTCGGGCGTCTTTTCCGCCCCGGCCACGGTGAACTTGAGGGACTTGAGCAGCTCCGGCTCGACTTTCTTGAAATAGGGACGGAAGAGCGTCGGCGTGCCGATCATGACAGTCACCTTCTCGTCGTAAACGGCCTGCGCGCAGCGTCTCGTTTCGAGCGGGTTGGGCAGGCAGACGGTCTTCACGACGGAAAGCAGGGTGTACCATAGGTTCACCGTGAAGCCGAAACTGTGGAACGTCGGCAGGTTGGCCAGAATGGTCTCGCCGGTGTCGAGCATGTGCGTGCCAGCGATCTGGAGGCAGTTGCCTATGATGTTGCGGTGCGTGAGGACGACACCCTTGGGTTCGCCAGTGGAACCGCTGGAAAAGAGCAGTGCGGCCTCGCGGTCCCCGCCGTTCTGGGGCACGTCCAGCCAGCGCATCAGCAGCGACGAGGGCGTGGTAAGTATCGCGCCCAGCCAGCCCAGAATCTCGGTTTTGCGGATGCTTTTGAACAGGTCCACAAAGTCCACCAGATCCTCGGTCCAAGGGAAGTCCTGCAACTTGGCCATCATGGGCCTAGCTGTGACGATATGCGTCAGCGCGGCCTTGCGGATGCTAGACTCGATGGCCTTGCGGCCAGAGGTGAAATTGAGGTTAACCGGAACCTTGTCGGCCAAGGATATGGCCAGATTGGACAGGGAGCTGGCTATGCCGGAGGGGAGTACCACGCCAATGCGGCGGTTGGGTATCTTGCGCAGACGGCGGGACAGGGCGATGGCCACGGCAAGGAAGATGCCGGCCTTCATTTCGCGCCTGCCGCTGCTCAGATCGACGATGAGCGGTTCGAATGGTTTGCGTGCGAGGGATTTGAACGCAAGGGACGCGATGTGTCCCTGAAGCTCGGGCCGTTGTGCGAATTGCTCGTACTGGCAATCGACAACGAATGGGTCTGGGGCTGCCATTGGTGCGAAAGTTGAGTGATGTAAACTGCTTTTTTCCAAGGAATCAAGTCTCTGTTTTCGATCCGGGTCGGATGACCGCAGGATTTTGACTTGTACAAACGCTTAGACGTTCAAGTTTTGATCAAGATATTTTTCTTCGCGTATTTGTCACAAACGTCCGGGTTGCGGGTCCGGGTCTGGTGCTGCGGGTGTTTGGGGAATATTCCCCGACGCCTGTTGCGGAACTATTCATGGAAGTGGTGAATATTCCCCGGAAGCTGTTGCGTCCATGTGCGTCACTTCCGTGGTGTATGATTTGTATTGCGTTGATTGTCAAATGCTAATCCCGGACCTGCGCGGACTGGCCCGGCGCGTGCATTGCTAACGGCACTGAACCGGAGCCGGTGCGATGGACCCGCGATGCGCAAGTAAGGCGCGGAGCGGGGCTTATCCGACGGCTTCCGAAAGGGATAAGCATAACAGGACGAGGAAAATCAAAGATGAAAAATACAGTAAGGACCTTTCTGATTGCGGCGTTTGCGTTCGGCATCCCCGCGTTTTTATTTGCGGCGCCCCGTGGCGACGCTAACCCCGATCAAGCCCCCGTGCCCGGCACGCCGAGCATGGTCGATCAGGGCGCGATGCCCGGTCCCGGCATATGCCCTCAGGGCATGAAAGGCGCGGGGCAGCACTCCATGAAGCCGGGCAAGGGAAATGACGGCGCGATGGGCGGCATGCGGGGCATGCAGATGCGCGGTATGCGTCCCGGCGAAGGGCGCGGCGAAGGCTGCATAATTCCTGATGCTTTCAAAACCCGCATGAACGATCTGCGCGCGCAGACCGACGCCATCAGCCAGCAGTGGGCCGAGGCCGTTGCGGCAAGGGGCACCAAGTCCATCGAGGACCTGAAGGCCGAGTTCGTCAAGACGAACGCTGACGCTCTCGCAAAGCTCAAGGCGGACAACCAGCGCCTGAACGAGGACCTGAAGGCCATACGCGAAGGATTGGACCTTCCGCGCGCCGGTCGCATGTGGGCAGGCAATCATCCCGGACGTCCCGAAATGGGGATGGAAGACGGTATGGCCCCGGACGCTTTGCGCGACACGATTAATACCGAGATAGCGGCTGCGCTCAACGCGCAGAAGGGGCAGATAACGCCCGCCACGCTGGAACAGATCCGCAAGGACGTGTTCGCCAAGCACAGCGAAGAGTTTTCAAAAGCCATGAGGCAGTTTCGCGGCAACGCAATGATGCCGCCGCCGCCGCAAATGACGCCGGAACTGGCCCGCATGCGCGAGGCGATGTGCGATCTGCGCAAGCTCTCCATCAGGGACCGCAGGCAGTTTCGCGCGGGAATCCGTCAGGCCATGCAGATCGAGGACCCGACAGCGCGTGAGGCCGCGATAGACAAACTGGTCTCGGAACTTCACGAGAACACAGAGTCGGACGATTCCGGTGAGGACTAGAGCGATTGCCATAAGAAAATCAAAATAAAACCCAGAATTTTATCCACAGATAAGCAGGGATAAAAAAGGGATTGGAAAATCAGAACATCTTCTTTTTCAATAATCTGTGTATAGCGGTTGCCAAAAGTCGGCCAATTTGAAACCGCAGGACGAACGCGTGCCTCACCGGACGGCTCGGAGAGCCGTCCCTACCTTCAAGACGGTTATCGCATTGATATTTTTAATCTTAGGTAGGGAC
>JBAZHO010000193.1:0-4533 GCA_041652375.1 Opitutales bacterium
CATTTTCAAGCATCATCACCCTGCCCAGAGACGCCAGACAGTTCTCCAGCACGAGGGCGCGCTGCGCGTCCTTGGCCCAACCGGGGAAGGAGCGACCGGCGAGGTTCCGGGCCAGCCTGATGCGCGTGCTTATGACGATGGGGCACGACTTGCCGCCGCCGTGGAGGATTGCCTCCCCGGTGTCCAGAATGGCGTCGATCTTTGGTGTGTATGCGGTCACGAAACTTGTTTTTGCAGGGACTCTCTCAGGGTGTTCAGCTCGTCGCGGATCTTCGCAGCCTCCTCGAAACGCTCCTCCCTTACGGCATCCTCGATCAGTTCCTCAAGCAGTCCGATCTTTTTACGTAGCGACATCCGTGCCAAAGAGCGCTCGGGAACCTTTCCAAGGTGCTCCGTCTCCCTGTGCATGCTGCGCAGCATGGGGGAAATGATGGGCGCGAAACGCTCGTAACAGGACGGGCAGCCGAAGTTGCCCAGCTTCTTGAAATCCTTGGAAGTGAAGCCGCACTCGTCGCAGACGATCGCTTCCGGGGGCTGATGCCGTGGCGCGGCGACACCGGCCTCGACCTCGCCGACGGAGTAACCATCAGGGTCCGTAACGCCCTTCTCCCTCGCGCATTCCTCGCACAGGTCGATCTTGTGTATCTTGTTGCCCGTTATCTGGGTGAGATGCACTGTGGCGGGCTTGCCGCAGATCTGGCATTTGTGGGACTCGGCCATCTGGAAATTCTCCTTGAGCGGTGCGGGAGCAACATTCCCGCTAGTTAAGCATCGACATTTTATCACACTTAACAACATCCCCTTTCGAGGCTTTTGCCAAGTGGGCCAAAGTGCCTTCTATCTTGTGCAAATCCTGCGACATCAAGTCACAGTAGCAGTGCCGTTTGTTCTCTGTCCAAACGATTGCGAAACTGCTCGCGCGCGCGTCTGGCCGGGGCTTTCGGCACGCGCGGCAGGGCTTTGGAGTCTGCGGAGGGGCTTTTCGACTATTTGAACCCGACCATGCGCCCGTCCGTACGGACGTTGAGGCGGAAGCTGTCAAGAAGCCTCAAGGTGACGGGGCCGGGTTTGCCGTCGCCGATTTTGCGCGCATCGACCTCGACGACGGGGACCACTTCCGCAGCGGTTCCGGTGAGGAACATTTCGTCGGCGACCCAGACGTCATAGCGGTTGACGGTTCTTTCCACCAGCGGGATGCCGAGCTGGCGGGCGGAGTCGATGACGCCGCCGCGCGTGATGCCGGCCAGCGAACCGGAGGAAACCGGCGGTGTGACCAGCGTGCCCTTCTCGACGAGGAAGAAGTTGTCCCCGGTACACTCGGCGACGTTGCCCTCGTCGTTGAGCATCAGCGCCTCCATGAAACCGGCGTTCTGCGCGTCGATCTTGGCGAAGATGTTGTTCAGGTAGTTCAGGCTCTTGACCATCGGCGGCAGCGCGGCAGCGTTGTTGCGCCTCGTTGCGACGGTGATGATCTTCAGACCGTTGGTATAGAACTCCTCGGGATAGAGGGAAATCTTGTCCGCGATGATGATCAGTTGCGGGTCGTGACAGGTCTTCGGGCTGAGGCCCAGCGTGCCGACGCCGCGCGTGACCACGAGGCGGATGTAGCCGTTGGGCAGATTGTTGACGCGGCAGCTCTCGCACACCGCCTCGGCGATCTCCTCGCGGCTCCAAGGCATGTCCAGCAACAAGGCCCGTGCGGATTTCTCCAGACGCTCCAAATGTTCGTCCAGCCTGTAAATGCATCCGTCATAGATGCGGATTCCTTCAAATATGCCGTCGCCGTACAGCAGACCGTGGTCGAAGACCGAGATCTTCGCATCCTGCTGTTCAAACATCTTGCCGTTGATATAAACCTTCATCGGATTATGGGGTAATCTACCCCTGTAGTATTTATTTTGTGCGTTGTTCGTTGTCCAGCTTTCACTTGCGCATGTTTGGAAAGCCGGAAAGGACTTGGGAGGGACTCGCGCGGGGAAAAAATGCCCCGCGACCAGTATGATCGCGGGGCAGGTGCGCAAATCAAAGTGGTCTGACAATTTCTAGCTACCCGGCTTTACAGCCGGGATGGCGCGCAGGTCTGCGGGCACTTCGTCGGGCTTGTAGGTCGGGAAACTCATTTCAAGCAAGGCCGTGAGCGGAATGCCGAAGTTTGCCTTGCCCTCGCTGCGGTTCACGAGCACTGCCGCGCCGGTGACGATGCCGCCGCGCCCTGTGATGATCTCGATGGACTCGTTGACGCGGCCTCCGCGCGTGATCACGTCCTCGACGATGAGAATCCGCTCACCGTGAGCGATGCGGAAATTGCGGCGCAACGCGAGGGTGTCGTTGACCTTCTCCGCAAAGATGAAGCGGGCGCAGGCCTGACGGGCCACTTCCTGCCCAAGGACCAGCCCGCCCATCGCGGGAGAGAACACCGTGGTGAAGCTCTTGTCCTCGATCTTTTGCAACAGCATGCATGCGAGACGCCCGACTTGGTCGAGATGCTCGCAAACGCGTGCGCATTGGAAGAAATGGGCGCTGTGCAGCCCGGACCGGAGCACGAAATGCCCCTTGAGGAGTGCCCCCGTGTTTTCGAAGATGCTCAGGACTTCTGCGTTGGACATACTGGCATAGCATGTAGGCAGCCAGATGCGAAACTGCAAGCCATCAAGAAAGATCACAGACAGAAAGCTGCCGGAATAAGCCTGCGGCAATACCACATGTCGTGGTTAACTTGGTCTTGTCCCGAGCTTTCCAGAACGCCGAGCACGATCCCTGTGATTACGATGTTCCTGAACATCGGGGTGCACAGTTGAGCCTCCAAAGTGGACTGACCGCTATGCTCCGGCATCGGGCTGTTCCCCTTCCACGTCCACGTCAACGTCCATACCTTCCAACCAGTCCGGCCCGACATCGGCGAGAAGATTTGCTATCTTGTCGATGATCTCGTCCGGCGGATAATTGGGATCCTGCGCCAGCCTGCGTCCGATTTCTACGATGTCGGAGCGCACTTCGGGCAAGTCACGGACCTGATCGAGAAGCTTCTGCTGCGTGATATTGTCGAGCACTGCCGCATCGCCGGACAGGGCGCCCTGTTTCCCCTGCGTGGAAACCCCACGTCTGGTAACCCCTTCTATGCTTGTGGGCGGCTGTCTTTTGATCGGGTCGATATTCACGGCTATATTGGGTGGACGATGAACAAATCGCCCCAATGGCCGCCAACTTTAACTTCATTTCTCAAAAACATCAATACCCGGCATCAAGACAGGCATTATCCCGTCCCGGCAGGCCGAAACACACATTTTAACGCCGCATTCATCTGCGCGGAGGCAGGGTTGCGAACAATGTGTCAGCCGCGAACGCGGCAAACGCGCGCGGACTCTGCAGGATGCCGCCCGTGTTGTTCACGGGGTAAGGATTGAAGGTCGTGCGCGTGGCGTAGTCCATCGCGGCCCCGGCGACGGCGGGATCGGAGCTGTCGAAGAGGCTGTCGGCGGCCCATACCGCCGTCATGTTGCGCAGGTCCACGATCCGCGCCCGGAAACCGAGGGCCAAGGGCCGGTACGGCCTGTTCACGGTAAGGTCGATGAACATCACGGCGTCTGCCGCGTACATGTTCCTGATCGTTGACATCAGATCGTCCGGCAGCACTTGAACGCTGGAAAACTGGTTGCGCCCGAAAAGATGGAACATCTGCGCCCTGCTGATGGGCACTAGCTCAAAGGCATTCGTGCGCTGGAGGGACATCATCAGGATGTTGTCCAGATCGGCCACGAAGGGGCTGTGAGAATCGCCTGCCCAGAAAACCGGCAGCACGACCACACGGCGCACCGTGACCGGCAAAACACCCCGCGTGCTTACGTTTTTCAGCTCGTATTTGGGCTTGTAGGTTTCGCGCGGGGTGTTCTTGCCGCCCACGGTCAGACAGCCCGAAAGGACAAGAGTCAAGGCGGCGAAGACGGCAATTCTGAAAATACGCGAATACATTTGGCGCTGCTTTTATCGTCAGTATGTCCTTTCAACTTAAAGCCATAAAACGACACGGCGCAATGACAGCCATCGGCGAGGCGAAGCCCACTTGATGCTTGCCGACCGGGCGCTTGTTCTATCCCTTTTCCAGATGTGGACAGCGTCATCGTAACCCCTCCCCCCGGAACAAATCCCATAGCCACCGTGCTGTTTCTGCACGGACTGGGCGCAAACGGCCATGACTTTGAACCGATAGCCCGCCAGCTACTGCCGATCCTGCCGATGCGCTGGATTCTGCCCCACGCGCCGTCCATCCCCGTGACGATCAACGGCGGCATGTCCATGCCCGCATGGTACGACATCACGGACCTTGGCCGCCCCGACGGCGTGGACTGGGGCAGCGTGGCACGCACCCGCGAGTTCGTGCGCGACATGCTCCGCCTCGAACACGTGCGCGCGCCGGAAATCCCGCTCATTCTGGGCGGCTTCTCCCAAGGCGCGGCCATCGCCCTGCATACGGCGTTCGACGCGCCCGTGCCGCTCAAAGGCGTGATCGCCCTGTCCGGCTACCTAATGGCTAAA
>JBAZHO010000194.1:0-4430 GCA_041652375.1 Opitutales bacterium
TGCGGGCGGACTTGCGTTCCGTGCGGCGGGAGTGCGGGGGCGGGGGCGTGTTGCGTTTTACGGCGGAGCGGGGGCGCTTCGGGCACGCGGATCGTTTCTGGGCCTTGGCGTTGGCGTTGCGGGCGGGGCGGTTCGGGGAGCAGGCGCGGCGGGTCCATGCGGAGCGGCTCGGCGCGAGGGATCTTTTTATCGTGTAACTACTTGGATGGGGGAACTATACTTATGAGCGAGAATACGGGTGTCCTGACGACTCAGAGGATCGTGGCGCATATGCGTTCGCGGTTCGATCCGATACGCAGCCTTTCGCCGGAGCGGCTTTCGAGGGTGTTGGACGACTTTCACGCGGGTTATCTGCGGGAGGCGGCCTTGACCTGGGACGCCATCGAGCGGCGCGACGATATCGTGCAGGCGGCTTCGGCCAAGCGCAAGATGAGCGCGGGGCGCAACGGATGGGACGTGCTCACGGTGGATGATTCCGCCCGTGCGCGGGAGCATCGGGAGGCGTTGGACTTTTTCTGGCGCAACGTGCGTTGTGTCAATGCTTTGGACGAGAACGAGTCGGGGGGCTTCTCTTTGCTGGCGCGGCAGATGATGGACGCGGTTGGCAAGCGTTACGCCGTCCACGAGGTGGTCTGGGAGCGCGTCGGGCCGGGGCGGCTGCGGGCGCAGTTCCGTTTCGTGCCGCTTTGGTTTTTTGAGAATCGCACGGGGCGGCTTCGTTTTTTGCCTTCGGAGCATGCGCTGGAGGGCGAGGCTTTGGAGCTGGGTCGTTGGATGGTCACTTGCGGCGCGGGTGTCATGGAGGCTTGTTCGGTGGCGTTTCTTTATAAGCATTTGCCGCTCAGGGACTGGCTTCTCTATTGCGAGCGCAATGGGATGCCGGGCGTGCGGGGCGTTACGGATGCCGCGCCGGGGAGCGCGGAGTGGAACGCGGCCCGCGAGGCGGTGGAGCTTTTCGGCGCGGAGTTCCGTGCGCTTATGAGCGAGGGGACGAATATCGAGGCGATCGACTTGGGCGCTCGGGGGGAGTTGCCTTACCCGGCTTTGGTGGAGCGTATGGATCGGGGGATTTCCGTCCTGTGGCGGGGCGCGGACTTGTCCACGATTTCGCGCGAGAGTGGTATCGGCGCGTCTTTGCAGCGTGATGAGCCGGATCTTTTGGCCGAGGGGGATGCGGCGATGTTGACGGAGACGCTTAATGAGTGCGTGGGGCGTCATGTGACGCGTTTTTTGTTCGGCGAGGAGCCGTTGGCGCGGATTGTCGTGCGTCCGGGGCGTCAGACGGGGGTCACAACGGATCTTCAGATTTATCGCGCGGCTCATGAGCTTGGTTTCGCCGTTTCGGAGCGCGACTTCCGTGAGCGTTTCGGCCTTTCCGAGGCAGGCAGGGCGGACGCGCCCTGCACCTAAGATGCTTCGCATCTTGAAGGGCTTCGCCCTTACGCGGGCTTCGCACCGCTATCCCTAAGAGGGACGTAACTAGGTCGCATTCGTGTCGGTAGGGACGCCTCTCCGAGGCGTCCGGGAGTCGAACCCATGCACCCACGATGTAAACTTCTTCTAACGCATAGATCATCCCTTCTCGGACGCCTCGGAGAGGCGTCCCTACCTTAAGATTGCTGTTTTGAGGTTATACAACGGGACGACACAGTCAGACTTCATCCGGGTATTACAATCTAACTCTTTAATCATCATGGACTTGATTCGTATTGTCGAATATGGGGAGCATCCGCATCCCAAGGGGCTTCAGCGCGTGTCTTTCGAGGTGGCGCAGCGTTTGGAGCAGGGCTTTCACTCGCTTCGCGGGCGTCTGGCTCGTCGTTTCGGCGGCTTGCCGGTGTTCGTGGGGCATCCTGACGACCCGGACTTCGCGGGCAGGCCGGGGCATGGGGATTCCCGCGCCCATGCTTGGATCGTCGATCTGCGGGCGCAGCCGGATGGTTTGTACGCGTTGCTGCGTTGGTCGAGGACGGGGCGCGAGTTCGTCGAGAATGCCAACTACAAGTTTTTCTCGCCGCGTTGGGTCATGCGCGGGGTGGGGGATGGGGTTTTCGAGCCTGTGCGGTTGATTTCCGTCGGCTTGACAAACACGCCGAACATTCCGGGCGAGGCTATTTCAAACTGTGCTCCAGTGGGCGTGGGCGAGCGTTGCGTGTCCGTGGCGGTCGCGGCTGTTGCGGAGCCTGTCGTCGCGGGTGCGGGGGTCGATTCGGGCGAGCTTGTGGCGTCGAACATGCCCGCGTCTTTTTCCGTCGCTCGCACGGCGGGGCTTGGCTCGAGGCGCGCTCCTTTCACGCGGCAGCAGGCCATCGTGGATGCCGTGCATGCCCGCATGGGCGACACGGGCGAGGATTTTTCCACCTCATGGGCCAACATCAAGCGCTGCAGGCAGGATCTTTTTTAACGTCTAAATACTGAACAAATGAGCATACTAATATCGATACTGATCGTTGCCGCGCTCGTCGGCGTGTCGCTGGGTTTCCTTCCCCGCGAGCGCGAGCGCAGCTTTTCCAACAGTCTGCCGGGCACGCACTTCGGCAGTGTCACGCGTCTGACGGACGCCGCGGTGGCCGCGCGTTTTCTTCTGGGCCGCATCGGCAGCGATGCCGGGCATGTGGCCGTCTGCGGCGCGTCTAACGTGCCTTTGGGCGTGATCGACGACACTGCCGCCGGCGCGGGCGAGGACGTAGCCGTGCAGCTTCTGGGCTGCGCGGACTGCACCTTGCGCATGGTGGCGGCAGCCGCGATTACGGCTGGCGTTCTGGTTTACACCGCCGCGAACGGCAAGGTCAGCGCCTTGTCCGCCAGCGCGGGCACTTACTACTGCGTGGGTCAGGCCTTGAGCGCCGCCGCTTCCGCCGACGAGGTGATCGAGGTCGATCCCTGCCCGGCGGTCAAGACCGTCGTCGCCTAGGGCGCGTCAATCACAAGCACATTCACATTCAATTCTTCTACATATGAGCGATAGCATCACTAGCATTGCAATCGACGACGGGCGTCAGTTGCCCGGCACGGTTTGCGCGGCCAACGAGAGCCGCTTCGAAGCCGCCCACCTTTCCGAGCCTCTGACGGCTTTCACCGTCGGCTGGCGCGATCCGGAGAATCTGGGCGAACTGCTGGACTTCCTGGCCCCGCCGGTGCGCGTGGGCCGCCGTTTCGAGTTCAAGCGCGCGGACAACGCCGAGGCGTTTCTGAGCGAGACCGACGACGTGCGCGCCGTGGGCAGCGCCTTCAAGCGCGTGGAATACACGGGCGAGAGCGTCAATTCCAAGACCTTCAACAAGGGTCTGACCATTCGCGTCGATCACGACGAGGAGGTGGGCGACGACTGGCAGGAGCGTTACGTGCAGCTTCTGGTGCAGCGTCTGCTGCGCAACGAGCTGCGTCGCGCCGTGGCCGCTCTGGACACGCAGGACGTTTCCGAGAGCAAGACATGGACGTGGAACGGCACGGGCACGCCGCCCAACCCGGACGGCGAGATTCGCAGCGCCTTGAGCGCCGCCGCGAACGCTTCGGGCGTGAGGCCGAACCGCGTGATCTTCGGCGAGGGCGCATGGGATCTGCGCAGCAACGCCTACTACGCGCAGGATACCGCCGGGGCTTTCCACGCGGCAACCTTGTCGCCGGACGACCTTGCCCGCCGCCTCTTCGTGGACGGCGTGCGCGTCATCAGCGCCCGTTACACCAGCGCGGCAGCCCGCTCTCTGGTGCTGGGCAATCAGGTCTATGCCTACTTCGCGCAGAACGGCGCGATGAAGGACGAGCCGAGCAACATCAAGCGTTTCGTCACGCCCGCCGGGGGCAGCGACTTCCGCGTCTATGTGGAGCAGGGCGCGAAGTTCACGGACATCAGCGTGGAGCACTACTCCTCCATCGTCCTGACTTCCAACCTCGGCATCCGCCGTCTGGCCGTCAGCTAGGCCGCGTCGGGTCGCATCGACATAATCAGGGCGCGCCGGGCTTCAACCCGGCGCGCCGCCGGGGCGGGTTGAAGCGTCCGGCAAGCCTTTCAATTTCACTTTTCAACGCCCGCTTCAAGCCGGGCCTCAAGAGCCATGAGCAACTGGACAAGTATTTCAAAGCAGGACCTTTACGATTATCTGGCGGCGGATCAGGCCGACGCCCTCGGCGAGGAAGCCCTCGGCGCGGAGCAGGACGATCCGTTCCCGGCGATAATCGCGGACGTGGCGCAGCGCGTGCGGGCGGAGGTTCGCGCGAACAACGGGAACACGCTCGATCCGCTCGCGGGCACGGTCCCGCCGGAGCTTCGCGGGGCGGCCATCGCCCTGATAATCGAGGCTGCTCAGGCGCGGCTGCCCTCCCTCGCTCTGAGTGCGGATCAGGCGCGTCTGGCCAATGCGGCGCGCGCGCTGCTCAAGAGGGTGGCGGCGGGCGATGTGGGCATCAGCCCCGGAGAGTCCGCGCCCGGG
>JBAZHO010000195.1:0-4486 GCA_041652375.1 Opitutales bacterium
GGCGGAGCGGCGCGGCCTGAAGGTGGACGTGGCCGAGGGTCCGCTGTTCCCAGAACGCAGGGTGAAGAGCGACGCAGAGATCGCGCAGATACGCCTCGGCAACGCGGCGGCTGCTGCTGGCTTCGCGGTCGTGGAGGGCATGCTGGGCGCGGCTGAGGTGGAGGCGGACGGCTCGCTGACGCTGGACGGCGAACCGCTGACAAGCGAGCGCGTGCGCGCCCAAATCGGGCTTGCCTGCATGAGGCTGGGCGCTTTCGCTTTCGGGACCATTCTCGCGGGCGGCGCTCAGGCATGCGACCCGCATTGCGAAGGCTCCGGCCCGCTGCGCGCGGGAGAGCTGATAATCGCGGACATCTTCCCCCGCGTGGCCGACAGCGGCTACCACGGCGACATGACGCGCACCTATCTCAAAGGCCGCCCGACGCCCGAGCAGAGCCGTCTTGTCGAAACCGTGGCCGAAGGGCAGATGCTGGCCCTTGCGCTGATACGCGGCGGCGCGGACGGCAGGGCCATACATTACGCCGTGACGGACTTTTTCACGGACAAGGGCTTCCCCACCGAAAAACGCGGCGGGCGCAACGTGGGCTTCTTCCACGGCCTCGGGCACGGACTGGGGCTGGACGTGCACGAAAGCCCCCGCATGAACCGCAGCGGTGCGCCGCTGGCAACGGGCAACGTGGTGACGGTGGAGCCGGGCCTGTATTACCCCGGCATAGGCGGCTGCCGCATAGAGGACGTGGTGAGAGTCCGTGATACGGACTACGAAATGCTGTCGAGCCACCCCTACGGCTGGGTGATCGGGTGAGAAGGGCCTCAATCCGCGACTTCTGTTGCTTGCTGTAGCATGGCTTGAGAAGACTTCGCGCTTCTTCACGGAGAATCTTGATTTCTCTTGATAATTCCCGCATTCGTATATACATTGTATAGCCATGATCAAGACGCTCAGACGGGTTGGAAACTCCCACAGCATAAATTTTGACAAAGCCCTGATGGAGCAGATGGGCGTCAGGGAAGGCAGCCGCATGCAACTGCATATGGACGGACGCAATCTCGTCATCACGCCCGTTGACGATCGCATACCGGACGACGTATTTGAGACATCGTTGAACAAGGGAATGAAGGAATTCGCTTCCGCAATGCGCAATCTGGCCAAATAGCAGATGTTCTATCTGACCCGCGAACAGGTACTGAAAATTCATCAGGTTGCCATAACGACCGATGGGGGCCATCCCGGCTTGCGGGATTCCGGGTTGCTGGATGCGGCGCTTGCTCTGCCGGAATCGTCGTTTGACGGCAAGTTGCTGCATCCTGATCTTCCTGCCGCGTGTGCCGCCTATCTGTATCACATTTGTCAGAACCACCCGTTTATCGACGGCAACAAACGGGCCGCCGCCATGTCTGCGTATGTTTTTGCGAACGGCAACGGTTACACCTTCGATACGAATAATGAAGAATTTGAGCAGCTTGTTCAATCTGTGGCGAGCGGACGAACCGGGAAGGACGTTCTGATATCCATCTTGCGCACCGTGCTGATCCAAAGCATCTGACAGGGAGGACCCCGCGCCGTTTCTCCTACTCAAACCTGATGAAGCTCTTGTGCCTTGTGCGCTGGGGGGCGGTCAGGGGCGGGAAGTCGAAGGGTCTGGGCGCGGGGACGGCTTCGAGCATCCATGCGGCGTGACGCTTCAGTTGCAGCCAGCGGTCCCAGTCTAGGGCCGGGGCGTTGGCGCAGTGGTTTAGCAGACTGCGCCATTCCAGCCGGGCGCGTTCTATGTCGCCGCTGGAAAGTTCCTCGTCGGTCATTTCCGCAATCCGGCCCGGATGCTGTTCCAGATGCATCAGCACCTCCGCCGCGCCTTCGCCGTAGGTCGTGGGCAGGCCCTTGTGCAGATAGCCTTCGAGGTCCAGCTCCCCGTATGCCGCGCGGCAGGTCGCGCCCATGCGGTCCGCGCCTTTGTCAAAGGGGTCGAAGCGATGCCCGGCGCGCAGGTTGGCCAGTTCATATACAAGCTGCTCGATCGGGTAGCTCTCGTCCTCCAGCGCGGCGGCGATGGCCAGCCCTTCGCCGTGGTTAAAGAAGCTGAACAGGCGGCCCCGTCGCGTGGGCACGGCCTCGGAATCTATCAGGCCGAGCCTGTGCCATATCATGGCCGGGCTGCCGGAGCCGGACTGCCCGCCCTCGTCCGCGTCGCCGAGGCCGGAGTCCAGATCGTACGGCACGTCCCGCCGCCGCCGGGGCGGGTCCAGCAGGGCCGCGCCGAGGCTGTCGATGTTCGCCGCGACGAGCATGCCCGAATAGTCCAGCCGGGCGTAAAAAGTGTCCCCCCGGTTCACCCAGCCGCCGAAGCTGCCGCCCCCGCCCAGCGCCGCAATGCGCGGCAGTATGCTCCGCTCCAGATCGTCCAGAGACCAGTCCCGAAGCCCGCGCCCGGCAAGGTCCTCCGCGCCGATCTCGCGCAAGCCCTTCAGCATGGCCTTCGTCAGCGCAAGCTCGCCCTCGCCCTCGCGCCCCAGCCGCGCCACGGGCAGCTCGCGCCCGTACGCAAGCGGTTCGGCGCAGAGCCTGCACAGGCGGCCCGGCCCGGACTCCCCCAGCACCTTCGCAAGCGACAGCGCGGGCAGCCATTCCCCGTCAGGCCCCTGCGCGAGGCAGTCGCCCAGCCGGGTCTTGCGCGGCGTGCGCGAGCGTTCCCAGACACCGTCGCTGTTGAGTATCTCCTCCACGCTCTGCGCGCCTCGGCGGGAGGAACCTTCCGCCGCCTGCGGGCCGGGCGGGCGCTCCCGCGCGAAGTCCTCCAGCCCCAGCGGAACCACGCGCTGGCTGAAGAGACGCTCCGCAAGCTCTCGGGCGGCGTTTCTCGGGTCGTCGCCCCTGTCCGCTGCTGCGGCCATGACGGCGATCAGGCTCGGCCAGTCGAGCTGGCCCGTGCGCTGCAAGGTCACGGGCCGGGCCTCGGAAAGCCGGGGCTTGCCGGGGGCGACGATCACGTAACCGCGCTTGTCAAGCCCCCTGCGGCCCGCGCGGCCCATCATCTGCAGCAGTTCGTCCGGGCGCAGCAGGTGCGTCTGCACGCCGCTGCGGTATGCGCGATCCGTCACGAGCACGCTGCGCAGCGAAAAGTTGATCCCTGCGGAAAGGCCCATCGTGGCCACCACAACGCGCAACTGCCCCGCCTTGGCGAGCGGCTCGATAAGGCCCGCCCGCTGCCGGTAGTCCAGCCCCGAATGATGGTAGGCGATGCGGGCGCGCAGCAGCCGGGCCAGAGAGTCCCCCGCCAGCCGCCTCTGTTCCGGGGTCAGCTCCAGCGGCTCGTCCTGCGGCAGGGAGGCCGCAAGCTGGCGGGCCATTGCCTCCGCAGCCTTGCGCCGGGGGGCGAAGGCAAGCAGCGGAGCCATGCCCTGCTGAAGGGCGCGGCCAATGATGCGCGGCCACAGGCCACGGATATGCGCCGGGAGCCGGTCCGGCAGCGCCTCTGCCATGATCTCCTCCAGCGGCACGGGGCGTTCCCTACAATGGACCAACACCGCCCTGCGCCCCAACCGCTTGAGCCATTCCACGGCGCGGGCCGGGTTGCCCACGCTGCCGGAAAGCATCAGCAGCCGCGTGTTCGGCGGGGCCAGCGAGATAACAAGCTCGTAATTCACGCCACGGGTGCGGTCCGCCACCATCTGGTATTCGTCCACCACCAGAAGCGATGGTCCCTCCCCGCGCAGGAACTGGCCCTTGCGCGCCTCCAGAGTGGCCACGATCACGGGCGCGTCCGGGTTCTCCACGATGTCGCCCGTCGAAATGCCCACGTTCCAGCCCTTGCCGCGCCACTCCAGCAGCTTGTCGTTGGCAAGGGCGCGGGTGGGCACGGTGTAGATTGCGTCGCCCTGCCAGCCGCTGTCCATGAGCAGCTCGAAAATATACGTCTTGCCCGCCCCCGTGGGCGCGTCCACCACGACGTCGCAGCCATCCTTCAAGGCGCGAATCGCTTCGCTCTGCCAAAGGTCAGGAAGCTTCAGACTGATTTCGAGGTTCTCCATCTGCGCTCCGTCAGGATAATCGGCGCGAACGGACCCGCTGGCAAGCGCGCGCTGGGACGATTGACGGCACCGTACGAACGCCCCTTCGCTTATAGCGTTTTTCAAAAGTCCGCCGAATTACCAGAGAACAAAGAGAAGAGTTTTATCCGCAGATAAGCAGGGATAAAAAAGGGATTAGAAAGTCTTCTTTTCAATAATCTGCGTAAATCCCTGCTTATCTGCGGATAAAAATTCTGGGTTCTATTTCGGTTTTCTTTTGGAAATCGCTATAATTGCCGCCAATCCCCGCCTTGCCATGCGCGGCGGAACCGCTCATGTTGTTGGCCGGATGCAAACACTAGGCGTCGATATCGGAGGCTCCGGGATCAAGGGAGCCATCGTGGAAACCACCACCGGGGAACTGCTTACAAAGCGTTGCCGCATACCCACACCACAGCCTGCCACGGCGGGAGCCGTC
>JBAZHO010000196.1:0-4464 GCA_041652375.1 Opitutales bacterium
GGGCAAGGGCGTAAAGGACGCCGTCCGAGCCGCTCCACAGGGCAGTCTCCGCAGCGCCGCGAAGCGGATAGTTCACGCACTCGCAGTAGCCCCGCGCGGCCAGCGCGTTGCCTGCGCGGCGGGAAAAGACGGCCATCGGATCGTCCCCGCCCACGAGGGCGTTGGACAGCACCGGCGCGGACGGAATCTTGTCCGTGCCGAAGATGCGCAGAAATTCCTCCACAAGGTCGATGGGACGGTCAAGATCCACGCGGAAGCTGGGAACCTGCACCCTGAAGGCGGCGCGGTCGTCGGAATCCGTAAAGGGCGACACCTCCAGTTCGAGGCGGGTGAGCACGCGCTCGATGTCGGCGTCCTCCACATGGAAGCCCAGCATCTTGCGCATGTAGTCGCCCGTGAACACGATCTCGCGCTCCATGAGCATGATCTCGCCCGCGATCTGCGGCATGCCCGCCAGTTCCCCTCCGGCCACTTCGAGGATGAGGTCTATCGCGCGCATCGCGGCGAACTCCGCACCCTTGGGGTCCACGCCGCGTTCGAAGCGGTACGAACTGTCCGTGGACAGGCCCAGCTTGCGGGCCGTGCGGCGTATGGAAACAGGGGCGAAGTAGGCGGATTCAAGGAAAATATCGACTGTCGCGCCGTCCACCTCGGCATCGACGGAACCCATTACGCCCGCGACGACCAGAGGACGTTCCACGTCGGCGATGACCATCATAGACGGGTCCAGCACGCGCTGCTTCTCGTCGAGGGTGGTGATCTTCTCGCCGGGGGCGGCGTTGCGCACGATGATCTTGCCGCCGCGAATCTTGGCCGCGTCAAAGGCGTGCAAGGGCTGGCCAAGCTCCATGAGCACGTAGTTGGTCACGTCCACGACGTTGTTGATCGGGCGCGCGCCGATGGCCTTCAGGGCACTGGCCAGCCATTCCGGGCTGGGCGCGATCTTCACGCCGCGAATCGAGTAACCCCGGTAGTGCGGGCAGGTGTCGGGCACGTCCACGCGCAGTTCGTCGATCAGGGACACGGCCTTTTCAAGCTCCATCTCCGTGACGATGTCCGGGTAGTTCAGGTTCAGGTCGAAATACGCCGCCATTTCCCGCGCCATGCCCAGATACGACAGGCAGTCCGGGCGGTTGGGCGTCACCTCGATGTCGAACACCGTGTCGCTGTCCGGGAACACTGCGTTGATCGGCGTGCCGACCTCGGGGCGCTGCGCGAGGATGAGCAGGCCGTGATGGTCCTCCCCCATCCCCAGTTCCTTCGCGCTGCACATCATGCCCGCGCTGTCCACGCCGCGCAACTTGCTCTGCGTGATCTTGAAGCCGCCGGGCAAGGTCGCGCCGGGCAGGGCCACGGGCACGCGGTCGCCCACGACGTAGTTGCTCGCGCCGCAGACGATCTGGCGCGGCAAGCCGTCGCCAACGTCCACGCGACACACGCCGAGGCGGTCCGCGTTGGGATGCGGCTCGCGGCTCAAGACCTCGCCGACGACGACGTTTTCAAAGAGCGGCATGCCCTTGGTATCGACGCCTTCGACTTCAAAGCCGATCTGGACCAGCGCGCGCGCGATCTCATCGACGCTCTTAGCGCCAAGGTCCACGTATTTGTTAAGCCACTTGAGGGAAAGTTTCATCTGATGCCGATATTGGAAATTGGATGCTATGTGATTGATCTATCGCGCCCCGGACGCCTCGGAGAGGCGTCCCTACCTTAACGAAAGATTATGCGGTTCTGTGGGGTAGAGGCGTCCCTCCGAGGCGTCCGCGAGGGACCTTCATGGAACAGGGACTGGCATGTTACGGGAACAGGCATTCGTTAACGCTGATGTAAATTTTGAGGTGTGGGATACCGGGTCTGGCGGCATCTTACGCGAACTGGCGCAGGAAGCGGACGTCGTTCTGGTAGAAGTAGCGGATGTCGTCCACGCCGGACAGTATCATCGCTATGCGCTCCAGCCCGAAACCGAAGGCGTAGCCGCTCCAGCGGACGGGATCGTAGCCCACCGCCGTGAACACGTTGGGATCTACCATGCCGCAGCCGCCGATCTCCACCCATTCCTTGCCCACCTTGGGCAGGTGACCGCTGTAAAAATCGACCTCGAAACTCGGCTCCGTGTAGGGGAAAAAGTGCGGACGGAAGCGCACGCGGCTCTCCTTGCCCAGCAGGCTCTTGAACACGTAGTCCAGAATGGCCTTCAAGTCCTTGACGCCGATGCCCTCGTCCACGGCGAGGCATTCGATCTGGTGAAAGCTGGCGCTGTGCGTGGCGTCGGTGGTGTCGCGCCGGTAGCAGCGGCCCGGCGACACGATGCGTATCGGGGGCTGCTTCTGCTTGAGCATTTCGCGTATCTGCACCGTGGAAATGTGCGTGCGCAAAAGGTAGCGTTCCTGCCCCTTGCGCGAGACGTTGCCGAAGAGCACGCCGTCGGGCATGTAATACGTGTCCTGCTCGGCGCGCGCGGGGTGCTCCGGCGGGGTGTTCAGCGCGTCGAAGCAGTAGAACTCCGTCTCGACCTCCGGCCCTTCGGCCACGGCGAAACCGGCCCGGTGCATGATGGAGCAGAGTTCCTCGCGGATCTGCATGATGAGGTGACGGCTGCCCAGTGACGCGGCTGGCGGAGTAAGGGTGACGTCCACCGCCGGGCCGAGGCGGGCGGCCAGTTCCGCGACGCGGATGCGCTCCAACGCGGCGGCGAGAAGAGCCTCGATCTGCTCCTTGGCCTCGTTGATCAGCTTGCCTGCGGCGGGGCGTTCCTCCTTGGGCAATCTGCCGATGTTCTTGCGCACGGCGGTAAAGGAACCGTTGGGACCAACGATTGCGGCCTTGGCCGCCTCGAAAGGCGGAAGGCTGTTCAGTCCGGCAAGGCTCTCGGCTGCCTGTGCCACGATTTGCTTCAATTCTTCTTCCATCGGAACGCTCTGTTAACTGAAACCAGATAAATAAACCCGCACTGCGCGCGCAGTCCAGCAAACTCTCCGGGTAGCAAGTTCAATTGGGAGTAACACAGTGCGATGTCAATCTGGCCCGATCTTTGCATTTCAAGCCCCAAAGGGGCGGCATGAGATAGCCCGGGGTGACGCGAAGCAAACCCCGGGTAATTCCATATTTTAAAAAATCTGGAGCACTGTAGGTGCGACATGACTCTTCAGATCATGCCGCGCGTTCAGTGCTATTCTGATTTCCAAAAGAAAACCGAAATTAACCCAGAATTTTTATCCGCAGATAAGCAGGGATTTCCACAGATTTTTGAAGAAGAAAAAGTTCTGATTTTCCAACCCCTTTTTCATCCCTGCTTATCTGCGGATAAAACTCTTCTCTTTGTTCTCTGGTAATTCGGCGGACTTTTGAGAATCGCTCTAAACGTAACACCGCCCAACCCTTGCGGGATGAGCGGCTTGAAATATTCAGACGGGCAGAATCACGCCGCCTAGAACGTCACGCCGAGCATGACGTTGAGGCTCTGCTGGTTCGCGTCCAGCCCTGCTGGCATGGAACCGTCGTAATCGTAGATGTAGAGCAGGTTCGCTGATATGTATTTTCCCAGCTTGTGCTTCAGGTCGAGGCTGAAATGGTAGCTGGGGTCGCTGTCGCCGTTGACGGGGAACAGCGCGGACAACTCCTGCCGCAGACTCGTGTCCGCAGTCCAGTCGTAGGTCAGTTCCTCGAACAGGGTCGGCGAATAGGTGATGTCAGTGTCCTCGCCTTGAACGACCTGATACTGCATGGTGAGCGCCGGGGTCAGGGTGATGTTCAGCTTGTCGCCCTCGATCACGCGCCAGCCAACGCCAAGACTCTCGCGCAGGTCCGTGTCTATGCGCTTCACGTTGTCGTACGAATACTGCGTCTCGGACTGCCAGAAGATACGCTCGGAAATATCCTGCCGGTAGCGACCCGTGAGCTTGAACATGTCCCGTGTCACGTCGTCACCTCCCGTATCACGCGATGTTACTTCGTACTGCTGAAGAATGGCGAAACGCAGTTCCTGCGTCTCCCACTTGCGCTCCGTGCTGAAGGCCACGCTGGTGCTGCGGGAATTGGTCTGGCCGGAAAGCACGCTCAGACCGAGGCTAAGGTCGGTCTTCCATTTGCGGAGGAAGTTGATGCGGCGCAGGAACGTCGTAATACGACCGTCCTGCGAGACGGCTTCCACCGCAGGCTCCGCCACGGTCTGCACGGACGACGTGGCCGGAGCGGACGCCACTTCCTGCACGTCGGCTGCCGGAACGTCCCCTGCGGCGGGCGCGTCCTCGACGATGTTTGCAACGTTGCTCATCGGCACGTCGATGCGACCCATCACGGGGGACAGGATTTGCACGGAATTTTCATCCCGTCCGACGATCTCGCCTTCGAGCTTGTATCCGTTGGCAAGCTCCACAGTCGCGCCGAAGCCCGATGCGGAAAAACTCAATACGGCAATTACCAGTGTGATTGTCTGACGATGTTTCATTCAGTAGGGGTTCGATA
>JBAZHO010000197.1:0-4463 GCA_041652375.1 Opitutales bacterium
GCGCCAGCAGGGCCTCGGCCCTCGCCGCCGGGGCGTGGTTGAAGCGCTGATAGACAGAGGCCACGAGCTTGGGCGTGGAATCCAGCAGCAGCCTGCCCTTGTGAAGCAGTATGGCGCGGTCGCAGAGGTTCAGGATCGGCGTCATATCGTGCGACACGAACAACACCGTCACGCCGGACTCGCGCAGGCGCTCCAGCCGCGCAAAGCACTTGCGCTGGAACGGCTCGTCGCCCACGGACAGCGCCTCGTCAACGATGAGCACGTCCGGGTCCACGAGCACCTGCACGGCGAAGGCCAGCCGCAGCATCATGCCGCTGGAATAGGTCTTCACGGGCTGTTCCACGAAGTCGCCGATGTCGGCGAATTCCACGATCTCGCCGAAGCGCTGCTTCACCTCGTCCTGCGTGAGGCCGAGGATCGACGCGTTCAGAAAGACGTTCTCGCGGCCCGTGAACTCCGGGTTGAAACCCGAACCGAGTTCGAGCAGCGCCGCAACCCGTCCCCGCACGTCCACGCCGCCCGCGCTGGGACGCAGAATCCCGCAGACAAGCTGCAGCAGCGTGCTTTTGCCGGAGCCGTTGCGCCCCACGATGCCCAAGCACTGGCCGCGCGGAACCTTGAGGTCGATATCGCTCAGGGCCGTAAAGTCGCACCAGCAGGCGCGGGATTTCGCCATGACGGCATTCCTTGCGCCCTTGAACGGCATCAGGCCCGCCACGGCGCGGAGAATCGGCGCGCGCAGACGCGCCCTGTCGTCCTTCCATATCCGGTAGGTCTTGGAAAGCCCCTTGGTCCAGATCATGATTTCCGGCTCGTCCATAGCGCAAGCAGAACATGGACGGCATTTTGCCTCTGCTCAACGACAAATCTGCGTTTAACCTTGCAAGAGGGCGCGGGCGAACAAACCTCATTGTGCAAGCTCCCAAGTCCGTGCGCATGAAGCAGTCTCTCATTTTCATCAAGGAACAGCTCTGCCGCCGCCCTAAGGCGTTCGCGGCGCTTGCCCTTGTCTGCGTCGCCGCCTTCACGCTCGGCACGGCATACTGGGCCGGAGCCTTCGGACGCGCCACGCACGAGCTGGAACTTTGGGCGGACGCGCAAGGAGCGCCGCAGATGCTCATCCGCCGCGCCGGAGACGGGAGCGCCGTCCGGGGCGTTCCGCTGCATTACCCGCAGGCCCGCCGCGACTGGAACGTGGAGATCGAGTCCACCGGACGGCGCGGCGCGAAGGCATGGGGTGCGGAGGTCTGGATTCAGGAAATCCGCAGCGACGAGGGCGTGCTGGGCTGGCGAGACGCGACGCTCGAAGGCGACTGGACGCGCAAGCAGGCCGAAGATTCCACGGAGGGCGTATCGCTGGTTTCCTACGGCGAAGGAGTGCCGCGCACTCTCCGCGCGACCTTGCACGGCAGCGAGCTTTCGATCCGCTACTCCCGCCACCAGTGGACGGGCATCATGCGCGTCACGGCGGGCGGCGAAACGCGCGAGATCGACACTTGGCGCAACAACTACGCGCCCGGCACGACGACTTTCTACGCCCCGCCCGGCCCGGACGACCGCATCGAAAACGCATACACCGACATTTTCATCAGCCCCGACGATAGCGGCTCCCGACTGCTCGTCGGCTGCGACGAGGGAAGCCTCACACTGCTGAGGGCGCGATTCGACGGCAGGGACATTCCCGTCGGCGCGGCGGGGGCGATCTCCCTGCCCTCGCGCTTCCGGCTGGTCTGGCTGCCCGCGCTGGGCATGGGCCTTGTCACGGCGATGGCGCTGCCGACGCTGCTGGCGCTGCTTTTCATACCTTTCCGCAGAAGCCCGTTCTGGAGCTTCGTCGCCGCCGTCTGCCTGCTGAAGCTCTGGATGATCGGCGGAGATGAACTCCGAGCCAGCCTCTATGACGGGCGGGGCTACATGCTCAGTTCCATACAGGGATTCTGGAGCGAACCCTTCTCGCCGCACGGCTACGAACGCCAGCCCGTCTATCCGCTTTTCATCAGCCTCTGCCGCGTCTTCGGCCTGCCCCTGCGCATGGGGCTGGAACTGCTGTGGCTGGGGGCCTGCCTTTGCGCTGCCACGGCCCTGCCACGGCTGAAGCTGCCGCGCTGGAGCGCCGCCGCCGCGTTCGCGCTGATGGCGCTCAACCCCATAACCTTCCCCGTTTTCGCCTTCGGGTATCAGGACGTGGCCTACGCGCCGCTCCTGCTCTGCCTTGTGGGCGCGATGCTGCACGCCCTGCCTGCGGGACGCTGGCGGGCCTATGCCTGCGCCGGCGTCGGCCTTTCCGCCGCGCTCGTCTGGAACACGAGGCCGGAACACGTCATGGTCGCGGGCCTGCTGGCCGTGTTCGCGCTCACGCTCCTGCTGCTGGATTTCGCCACATCGCGCAAGCTGCCGCGCGCCGCCGCGTCGTCGCTCAAGGCCTTGGCCCCCGCTGTCGTGCTGATCGCGGCGCTCACGCTGACCTTCGCCGGGCTGGGCCGGACGACACCGATGGGCGTCTTCGCCGCGAGCAACTTCCAGCTACCCGGCTTCACGGCCCTGTACAACGAACTGCTGGCCATACAGCCCGCGAATCCCGAAGCGTATCACCCCGTGCCGACGGAGGTCCGCATGAAGGCTTACGAGGCCAGCCCGACCTTCGCCACGCTGAAGTGGGCCTTGGAAGGCCCGGCGCTGGAGACGTACACGACACTCGCGGCCAAGGGCGGCGAAGAGCGCGGCGATTACGGCGTGTTCTTTTTCTGGGGACTGCGTCAGGCCCCTTGGCACATCCGCCAGTGGCAGAGCGCCGCGCAACTGGACCGCTTCTACGCTCAATGCGCGGCGGAACTGAAGGCCGCCCGCGAGCGCGGGGCCTACGCGTCGCGCGCGGTTCACGCGCAGTACATCGAACCGGACGGCGCGCTTTGGCTGCCGTTTTTCCGCGAAGGCCTCTGGCGCTATATGCGCATGCTCGCCAGCGCGAAGGTCGAACAGTTAAGCCCGGAGGAAAAGGGCGTGGAAGCGTGGATCTTCGACAGCGCCGCGCTGCGCCGCACGGCCCTCGCAGAGAACAACGGGGCGATGTGGTCCGCCGCTTCGCCGACGGCAGTCCGGTCCGCCAAAAAGCTCTGCGCCGTCCTGAACGCCGTAGCGACTTGGGGCGCGGCAATTCTTTTCCTGCCAGTCGCGGTTCTTTTCATATTCCGCCTGCGTGGAAAGGCCGATCCTGAAACCATGCCGCACATGGCGTTGTTAATCATCGTGACCGCCGCCTTTCTCAGCCGTCTGCTGCTCGTTTCCGTGATGCACGCTGCGGCCTTCGGGGCGGAATCCCGATACATACTGCCCGTCGCTCCCCTGCCCGCGTTGCTCTGCGTCGTCTTTGCCGCAACGCTGTGGGCCGCTGCCAAGCGAACGCGCCGCCCGGACAAAACACCCGAATGATGCCCGAACAGAACGCACAGGACAGAACCCTTTCACAGGCCGGAGCGGAGGCGACGGCCATCGAACTTTCCGTCGTGATGCCCTGCCTCAACGAGGCCGACACGCTGGCCGTCTGCATCGACAAGGCGCTGCGGGCGCTGCGCGAGAACGGCATTGCGGGCGAGGTGATAGTGGCCGACAACGGCTCGACCGACGGCTCCGTCGGGATCGCCGTCGCGCACGGCGCAAGGGTAGTCAACGTGCACGAAAAGGGTTACGGCAACGCTCTGATGGGCGGCATAAACGCCGCGAAGGGCCGCTATGTCCTGATGGGCGACGCCGACGACAGCTACGACTTTCTGGAACTGCCGAAGTTCGTCGAACAGCTCCGCAAGGGCTGCGACGTGGCGCAAGGCTGCCGTCTATCCGGCGGCGGCGGTCACGTGCTGCCGGGCGCGATGCCTTTCCTGCACCGCTACTGGGGCAACCCGATGTTCACGGCCTTCGTAAGGCACTGGTTTTCCGCCCGCATCCACGACGTCTATTGCGGTCTGCGCGGCTTCACCAAGGAGGCCTACAAGCGCATAGACCCGCGCTGCACGGGCATGGAATTCGCCACGGAGATGATCATCAAGGCGGCCCTGCTGAAGCTGAAGATCGCGGAAGTGCCCATCACCCTGCACCCGGACGGACGCAAGGCGCACAAGGCGCACCTGCGCACCTTCCGCGACGGCTGGCGCACCCTGCGCTTCTTCCTGCTCTACTGCCCGCGCCGCCTTTACGTGATGCCGGGGCTGGTGCTCTGGGGCTTGGGCGCGGTGTTCTACGCAATCGTGCTGGGCAAAATGGTGGTGTTCGGACGGCAGCTTGGAGCGCACACGCTCATCGTCGCCAGCCTGTGCATCCTCATGGGCTACCAGTCGATGCTCTTCGGCGCGCTAACCAAGGTGTTTGCCATCGGCGAGGGCATGCTGCCGCAGGACCGCAAGTCGAATCTGATTTTCAGGCTGGCATCTCTGGAGCGCGGCCTGATAGCGGGCGCTCTGGCCATGCTC
>JBAZHO010000198.1:0-4422 GCA_041652375.1 Opitutales bacterium
CTGCGCCTCGGCCAGATTCAGGCCCAGCGTCACGCGACCGTGGCTGCGGAAGCGGCTGATTACTTCGATGACGTTTCGGATGTCCCCGTCTGAGCGTTTCTTGGGATCGGCCAGATCGAAGAAGAACAGGCGGCCTCCGTCGCGCGGGGGCAGCATGGGCAGAACGCGGTCCAGCATGGCCTCGAAAATCTCCGTCATGCGCGGAATCATCGTCCAGTTGGTCATGGCGATCAGATCGCAGCGGGAAAGCTCGTCGGCGAAGGCCCCTTCGCCCATGCGGGCGATGATGCGCTCGAAGCTCAGTTCGTCCAGCGAGGACATCAGACCGAGGAGAATCTTGCCGTCCTCGAACTCAAGGGCGTTGGTGACGCCGGGATCGCAGAGGCTGACCGCGTTGGTGCTCTTTGCGAACTCTTCGAAGACCGGATGGATGGCGGAATCGCCCAGAGCGCCGATGTAGCGCACCTTCATGCCGCCGGAAACCAGCGCGTGGGCCATTATGGGACCGTTGCCGCCTAGCTTTTCCATGCGCGGATACAGCTCGATGTTGCAGCTCTTGCCCGCGAAATCGAGTATGCGCTGGCCGAAGCTGCTCATGGTCAAAAAGGGCGTGAAGGCGTCGCCGCGCCCACTGCGCGTGGCCACGGGGGCCATGATCTTGTCCACGAAGCCGTCAAGGCCCACGAGGGCGTGCTTGTTCCCGGCGAGCGAGGCCTTGCGGCTGAGCTGGTCTATGGTGCTTGTCCTGTATTGCATCAGTGCGTGTCTTGAAAGCGGTGAGTAATTTTTGAAAAATTGACGATCCGGCGCAAGACACATCCCGCGCCGGGGCTTTGAAGGAGCGGCAGGCTACTGAACGATGCTGCGCCCCGCCCCGCTGGTGTTCATGCGCAGGCGCTGCCCGTCGCGCTCCACCAGAAGGCCCTGCCCGTTGGTGTAGCGAATCTCCACGGGGCCGTCCACTTCCACCTTCTGCGTCTCGCCGGGGGCCAGCGTGCCCTCGAACACGCGGGCGTTGTCGCTCTTGCGGATGACCCACACGGTCACCGGGTCGCTGGCGATGAGCTGGAGCGGACGCGCGGACGCCACGGGAGCGGTCTGCTGGGTGGCGGCCAGTTCGGGGTTGATGGCGGGCTTGTCCGAGCCGCCGGAAATGGAGGATACAAGAAGCGCAATGAGCACGATGCCCAGAAGCACGCCTGCGACGACAAGTGCCGGGCGCAGATACGGAAGCAGGCCTTCGGACAGACCGCGGTCCCCGCCCGGAACGACTGCCGAGGAAAGATGCTGCGGTTCGGGCGGTTCAGGCCCTTCGCCGATGTCCATGCGCCCGAAGGACACGCGACCGGACTGCTGCTGGCCGGGATTGACAGGGGCCTGCTCCTTGCGCGGGGACGACTGTGCGCCGAGCCGTTGCTGCGCCTTGCGTCCGCTCAGCTTCAAGGCGTCGTAGTCCGTCATCACCTTTTCCACGTCAAGGTGCAGGTAGTTGACGTAGATTTTCAGGAAGCCCCGGGCGTAAATCTCTGGAAGGTTGATATCGAAAGTATTGCCCTCCATCGCAATGAGATAATCGCCGCGCACCTTCGTCGCCTCCGCAGCTTCCCTGATGGAGATACCCTTGCGCTTGCGTGCTTCCTCAAGCCGCTCGCCTATCGTCGTAACCGTGTCGCCCATATGTATTCCCGGAAGAGTGTGAGCAAACGCTCCATATCATACAAAACGAAAACTCTACTCTTGTTAAGCGGTAAAGCAGTTCTATGCGTGCCAATGCGGGTTTTTTTGTCCTGCCGGGCCAGATTTTTTACCTTCAAGTGTTGACTCCGTCGAAAAGCGGGACGCAGTAGCAGTGTTGAAGATGGGCTTGGCAATATACGCAGGAACTTTCGACCCCTTGACCAACGGGCACTTGGACGTGCTCTACCGCGCCGCGAGGATTTTCGACAAGGTGATAATCGCCGTGGCGCAGAACCAGTCCAAGGGACCTCTTTTCAGCGTGCATGAACGCGTGGACTTCATCCGCGAGGCCTGCGCTGGAAACGAGCAGATAATCGTGGACACCTTCAACGGCCTGTTGGTGGACTACGCAAGGGATCGCGGAGCCACAGCCCTGATCCGAGGCCTGCGCGTCGTATCGGACTTCGATTACGAATTCCAGATGACGCAGATGAACCGCGATCTGCAGCCGGACATGGAGACGATCTTCTTCATGCCCAGTCAGGAATACACCTTCACAAGCTCCACGCTGGTCAAACAGGTCGCCCGCTACGACCCGGAGCGCGTGGCCAATTACGTGCCCCTGAACGTCGCCGCCGCCCTGAAAAAGCGTTTCGGCCATAGTTGAACCCCCGCCCCCCCTCGCCCCTTCATGCATTGGAACAAATCTCTCATACCGCTGGCATTCACAGCGGGCGCACTGGCGTTTTGCGGCGCTTCGGCGAGCGCCGCCCAAAGCGCCGCACCGGAACAGGCGCAAGCTCAGGATGACGGCTGCGGCGACGGCATCGCCATCGAAAAAAACAACGCGCACTGGACCTTCTCAGCCCAGTGGGAAAACGACATTTTCGCCAGAACGGACTGCGACTACACCAACGGGGCCAAGTTGAGCTGGACGTCGCCGGACCTGACCGAATACCGGGACGCGGGTACCGTGCCGGGCATCATCTACCGGGTCAGCGACTACCTGCCCTTCATCCACGCCAAGTCCACCCAGCGCAACGTGTCGATCAACATCGGGCAGAACATGTACACCCCGGCGGACATCTCCACGCCGGACCCCGACCCGATGGACCGCCCATACGCAGGCTGGCTATACATCGGCTTCGGCTTTCATAACAAGACCGAGCGCTGGCTGGACATAATCGAGCTTAACATCGGCATGGTCGGCCCTATGTCCTTTGCGGAGGAGACGCAGAAGTTCATCCACAGGAATTTACGCGGCAACATCATACCGCAGGGCTGGGACCACCAGATCGGCAACGAACCGTCCATCAACCTCGTCGGCGAGCGCAAGCTGCGCTTCTGGCGTATGGGCGACGCCAGCGGCCCGGCTGCGGACGCCTTCGTGCACCTTGGCGGCAGCCTTGGCACCTTGTACACATTCCTCAACGGCGGCTTCACGATGCGCACGGGCTGGAACCTGCCGACGGACTTCGGCAGTTCGCCGATCCGCATCGCGGGCGACGTGAACGATCCCGCCGCCGCGGACGACCCCCGCCTCGAAGGCGGCACGGGCTGGGGCCTGCACGTGTTTCTGGACCTTGACCAGCGCGCCATCCTGAGGGACGGAACCCTAGACGGCAACCTGTTCAGCGACAGCATCAGCGTGGACAAGATTCCGTTCGTGACGGACGTCTCCATCGGCGCGAGCCTGATTCTGGGAAGCTGGAAAATCTCCTACGCGCAGGTGGCCCGTTCCAAGGAGTTCCACACCCAGACGGACAAATGGCACGTCTTCGGCTCCATGTCCATTTCCTACACCTATTAGCGCGACAAGCGGTTTTCCAGTGGCTGGCCGACCGGGACTTGAACCCAGAATAACGGAACCAAAAGCCGTTAACTTGTCAGTGTTTATGCGGTTATTTTTCTGCCGTAGCTATTTTGTAGCTGTTTTTTGTTGCTCCATGAGCGGTTTCATGCAACCCTGTGCGCATGAAGGTAACCGTCCTGCCTTACAACTCTCCCGCGAAACCGAAGCTGAAATGGGTTGTTGCCGTGAACGCGCCGGAGGGCCGTTCGAGGAAGTATTTCCCGACGAAGGCCAAGGCGGAGGGCTTCGCTCAAGTCAAGCGCCTTGAGTCCGAGGAGATCGGCAACCGGGCGTCGGAACTGGACGAGCGGACAAAACGCGACGCGCTGGACGCCAAGAAGCGCCTGCCTGTCGGGCGGAGGATCAAGGACGCCGTGGACTACTACCTGCAATACATCCACGACACGGAACGATCCTGCCTCATTGAAGATGCTGCCGAGGAGTTCATTGCCTTCAAGAAAGACAAGGGCAAGAGCGTTCGCTATCTCATGGACTTGCGAAGCCGCTTAAACCCTTTCAGGAAGACTTTCGGCGGGCGCTACGCAACCGAGATCACGCCGAAAATGGCAGAGGATTGGCTTGCGGGCCTGCCCGTGGGTAACGTGAGCCGGAACAATTACCGCCGCGTGGCGGGAGTGTTCTTCTCATACTGCATCAAGCAAGGGCGCTGCCGCGACAACCCGATCAAGCTGGTTGATGCCGCCAATGTGCCCGTGAAGGACACGGAGATTTTCACGCCTGCCGACATGGCCCTGATGCTGGCCGAAGCCGAGGGGGACATTCTGGCGTATCTTGCAATCGGCGGCTTTGCGGGCTTGCGCGATGCCGAGATCAAGCGCCTGACGTGGGAGGATGTGCGGCGCGACGTGGACGAGATAGACCTGTCGGGACGT
>JBAZHO010000199.1:0-4412 GCA_041652375.1 Opitutales bacterium
GGCGGCGGGCATCCCGCTTCTTGTGTTTCACGGGAATCCCTGGGCCGTGGAACTTGGGGTTGTGGGTCTGGTCTTCGCGCTGGTCGGGCACAGCTTCTCGGTGTTCATTCACTTTCGCGGCGGCAAGGGCGTCGCCACGACCATAGGCGGCCTGCTTGCGCTCTGCCCGCTGGTCATTCTGATAGGCGTTCTGGTGTGGCTTGCGGTGTTCTACTCGCTGCGCTACGTGTCGCTGGCCTCGATCTGCTTGGGCGTCAGCCTGCCCGTGGCCGCGTGGCTGCTGGACCGTCCGCCTGTTATCCGCTGGTTCACGCTGCTGCTGGCCGTGGCGTTGATCGTCCGCCACCGCGCGAACATAGCCCGTCTGCTCAAGGGGACGGAGAACCGCTTCAACAAGGCGGACAAGACCTGAAGCCGTGCGCCGCTCTTCAGGCTCGCATCGCGTGCTTCTGGAAGGTAAAAGGTGGGCATATTCAATTTCACGACAATGAAAGACTGCATCAACGTGGGCCTGATCGGCCTTGGCACGGTAGGCGGCGGCGTTGCCCGCATCCTGCTGGAGAATGAAAAGAACCTTTGCGCGCGCGCAGGGGTCCCCATCCGGCTTGCCAAGATCAACACGCTTGTCCTGAAGAACCCGCTTCCTTTCCCGCTGGCGGACGGCATCCTGACCGACGACATTTCCGATCTTCTGGACAACCCGGAGATCGACGTGATCGTCGAGTGCATCGGCGGGGTCGGCGCGGCGCTGGTATTCGCCCGCCGCGCGCTCGGGGGCGGCAAGCATTTCGTGACTTCCAACAAGGAGCTGATCGCCAAGTTCGGGCCGGAACTGATCGCTCTGGCCAGCGCGAACAACGTGAACCTCTGCTACGAGGCCAGCGTCTGCGGCGGCATCCCGATCATCCACGGCCTCAAGAACAACCTCGCCGCGGACAACATCCGCAAGCTGTTCGGCATCCTCAACGGGACCACGAACTACATCCTCGACAAGATGACGCAGGACGGCGCGGAGTTCGCCGACGCCCTCGCGGACGCGCAGCGGCTGGGCTTCGCGGAGGCCGACCCGACCAACGACGTGGACGGCTTCGACGTGGCCTACAAACTTTCCATCCTCGCGGGCATCGCCTTCAACACCAGCTTCCGCTTCGAGGACATTCACTTCGAGGGCATACGCGCCGTCGGGGCCTACGACATAGCCTTCGCGGAACGCCTCGGCTACGTCATCAAGCTCATCGCCACGGGCGTTGACCACGGCGAGAGCGGCGTGGAGCTTCGCGTGCATCCGGTGATGGTCCCGGTCGAGCATCCGCTGGCCAGCGTGGGCGGGGCTTTCAACGGCGTGTTCGTCGAGGGCGACTACATCGGTCAGGCCATGTTCTACGGGCCGGGCGCAGGTTCGATGCCCACGGCTTGCGCCGTTGTGGGAGACGTTGTGGACATCGCCATGACGCACGATCTGGGGCATCCGCATCCGTCGATGACGACGAACTTCGGCCCGCGCAAGGTCATGCCCATGGGCGATGTGGAGTCCGAATACTTTCTGCGTCTGTCGGTGAAGGACCAGCCGGGCGTGCTGGCAAAGATCGCCGCCATATGCGGCGACCTCGGCGTTTCCCTGAAGAACGTGGAGCAGCCGGAGTCCGAGGGCGGTCTGGCGGAGCTTATCCTGATCACTCATCCGGTGCGCGAAAAGTCCATGCAGGAGGCTCTGGGCCTGATGCGCAATTTGTCCGTGGTCATCAAGGTCGAGAGTCTGATCCGGGTCGGGCTTGCGTAGGATAGCGGATATCTTCTATCTGGTGATGCAAGCGTGCCCGTTCCCGACGCAGGACCGGAACATATTTTTACAGACATGATTATCGTACAAAAATACGGCGGCACTTCCGTTGCCGATCTGGATCGCATCCGCAACGTCGCGGCCCGCGTGAAGGCAACCCGCGACGAGGGCAACAAGGTCGTCGTCGTCGTCTCCGCACGTGCTGGCGTGACCAACCGCCTGATCGAGGACGCGAGGGCCCTTCAGCCGCATCCCGACAGTCGGGAGATGGACATGCTCCTTTCCATCGGCGAGCAGGAGACCATTGCCCTTACCGCGATGGCGCTGCACGCGCTCGGCGTGCCCGCGGTGTCCCGCACTGGCGCTCAGGTGGGCATCCGCACGGATCATGAGTTCACGAAGGCCCGCATCGTGGAGATCGACGGCGGGGACGTGATCCGCCAGCTCGACGAGGGCAAGGTCGTGATCGTGGCCGGTTTTCAGGGCGTGGCCCCGTCCGGCGACGTGACAACCCTTGGGCGCGGCGGCTCGGACTTGTCCGCAATCGCCATCGCCAAGGCGGTGAACGCGGACGTGTGCCAGATACTCACGGATGTGGACGGCGTCTATACGGCGGACCCGCGCATTGTGCCCGGCGCGAGGAAGCTGGACGAGATTTCGTACGACGAGATGCTGGAACTTGCCAGCCTTGGTTCCAAGGTGATGCAGGCCCGCAGCGTGGAATTTGCAAAGAAGCACGGCGTGGTTTTCGAGGTGCGCAACAGCATGAACAACAAGCCAGGGACGATTGTGAAAGAAGAAGTGGCCTCCATGGAGGATGTGGTGGTCCGCGGCGTGGCCGTGGACAAGAATCAGGTCAAGGTGGTCATCCTCGGCCTGCACGACCAGCCCGGCACTGCCGCGCGTCTGTTCACGGCGCTGGCGAAGGCCAACGTCAATGTGGACATGATCGTGCAGAACGTGGGCCGCGACGGCGTGGCCAACATGACCTTCACCGTCCCGTCCGACGATGCCTACAAGGCCGAGATGGCCGTTGAATCCATCAAGGACGAGCTTGGCGCGCACTTGCGCGTCCTGACCGACCGCGTGGCCAAGGTGTCCGTGGTGGGCATCGGCATGCGGAGTCACTCCGGCGTCGCCGCAGAACTGTTCACAGCGTTCGCCGAGGCTGGCATCAACATCCAGCTCATCAGCACTTCGGAGATCAAGATTTCCGTCGCCGTGGACGTGGCCAAGGCGGATGACGCCATGCGCGTGGCCCACGCCGCTTTCCAAAGCTCGAAGGGATAAGCTCCCGGTCCCTGACGCGTCGGACAGGGCTGTGCGGCTTCGCGCGCAAACATGGACAACATGAAATTCATCAGCACAAGGGGCGGATCGGAGCCGGTTTCCTTCTCGGAGGCGGTCGCGCGCGGGCTTGCGCCGGACGGTGGCTTGTATCTGCCGGTCCGTCTGCCGGATATCGCGCCCATGCTTTCCCGCTGGGAGGGCCTTGGCTACGCGGACCTGTGCGAGGAGTTTTTCGCGTTGTTCAGCGATATGCCCCGCGATGTGCTGTCCGGGATCGTCGGGAGCGCCTATTCGCGTTTCGACGCGGCGGAAATCGCCCCCTTGGTGGAGCTGGACGAGAACACTTTCGTTCTGGAGCTTTTCCACGGGCCGACGCTGGCGTTCAAGGACTTCGCCCTGCAGGTGCTGGGCGGCCTGTACGAGGAGCAGATTCGGCGCACGGGCAGGCCGATCAACGTGCTTGGCGCGACTTCCGGCGACACCGGGGCGGCGGCCATTCACGGGCTTCTGGGGCGCGACGGGGTGAATATTTTCATCCTGTATCCCGACGGGCGCGTGTCGCCTCTTCAGGAGCGGCAGATGACCTGCACGGGCGCGGCGAACGTGTTCCCGCTTGCCATTGCGGGCACTTTCGACGATGCGCAGGCGGCGATGAAGGACGTGTTCAACGACGCCGCGTTCAAGCAGAGCGTGGGGCTTTCGGCGGTCAACTCGATCAACATCGCCCGCATTCTGGCCCAGTGCGTTTACTACATTTTCGCTTGGCTGCGTCTGCCCGCCTCGCAGCGCGGCAACGTGGAGTTCGTAGTGCCGACGGGCAACTTCGGCAACGTGCTGGCGGGCTGGATGGCGCAGCGCATGGGCCTGCCCGCGAAGAGCTTCCGCGTGGCCACGAACCGCAACGACATCCTTTTCCGCTTCTTCCGCAGCGGTCGCTACGAGCTTGGCCCGGTGCATCCCAGCCACGCCCCGTCGATGGATATTCAGGTGGCGTCGAACTTCGAGCGTTTCATTTATTTCGCTCTTGGCGAGGACGCCCTGAAGACCCGCGAGGTGATGGAGCGCTTCAGGGTGGAGGGGCGCTTCAGTTTCGGGGACTTCGACCCCGGCAGCTTCCGCGCCTCCCGCGCGGACGACGAGGACATCGTGGACATAATCCGCAGCGTCCACGCGAAGTACGGCTACGTGTGCGATCCGCACACTGCATGCGCTTTTGCGGAGCTTGACCCGGACAGGGTCAGCGTCGTGCTGGCAACCGCGCATCCGGCGAAGTTTCCCTCGGTGATCGCGCAGGCCCTCGGCATGGAGATCACGCACCCGCGCCTTGAGGAACTGAAGGCCC
>JBAZHO010000200.1:0-4396 GCA_041652375.1 Opitutales bacterium
TGGCCATCGGGGACAGGGTACCCGAACCGCTGGGCTTCGGCACAGGAGTGTGGCCCGAAGGGGACGCGTGGGCGGCATATTCCGAGGGGGCCTTGCTGGACAGCGCGCGGCTTGGGCCGCAGGATGCGGAGGCGATATGGGACGGACTTCTCTATTGACGCCGGGGCTTGCGCGGGACCTCGGTCTGCCGCCGGACTGCGCCGCCGACATCGGGCGCGGCTCCGTCCTGATCCTCCGCGAACGTGATCCCGCCCGCTTTCTGGCGCGGTTCTTCGCCGCCGTGGATCGCGGCTGTTCCCTCTGGCTGGCCTCGCCGGACTGGGGAGCGCGGCGCATGGCGGAACTTGAGACTCTGGCGGCGGAACACCCGATGCCAAGCTCGATAATGATCCCAAGCGGCGGCACGACGGGACTGCTGCGCTTCGCCGTGCACGACTGGGACACGCTGCGCGAGTCCGCAGAAGGCTTTCTGGACTTTTTCGCGCAAAGGGCCGGGCATCGCGCCCTCTGCGTTCTGCCCCTACACCACGTCAGCGGGCTGATGCAGGCAGTGCGCGTGGCGGTGGCGGGCGGGCGGCTCGCGCACGGCGACGCGCACGCCCCGCAGGCCGGACTGCCGGATGGCTTCGAGCCGGAGGGCTTTTTCATCTCGCTGGTCCCCACGCAGCTTGTGCGCCTTATGGACGACGGCGCGGCGGACTGGCTGCGGCGCTTCGCGTGCATCCTGCTGGGCGGCGCGGCGGCGGACGCGGCCTTGTTGGAACGCGCCCGCGCGGCGGGGCTGCCCATTAGCCCCTGCTACGGCATGAGCGAGACGGCGGCGCTGGTCGCGGCGCTCAAGCCGGAGGACTTTCTGCGCGAGGGCGCATCCGGCGGCGTGGGCAAGGCCCTGCCGCACGTGCAGATAAGCATCGAGGCCGCCGAACCTGCGCAGGGAGGGCGCATCGTCCGCAAACGCGGCGAGACGCTTGCGCAGGGCGACGAGGGGCGAATCGTCCTAAGGGCGGGATCGCTCTGCAAGGCGCTGATACCGGGCGCGGCGACGGACCCCGCGACGGGCCTGCGGACCAGTGACCGGGGCCTTTTCGACGCGCGGGGCCGCCTGCACGTTCTGGGGCGCATGGACCGGGTGATCGTGAGCGGCGGACTCAAGCTGGACCCCGAGGAAATCGAAAAGGCCCTCATGGACACGGGAACGGTGAAGGAAGTGACCGTGCAGGGCATGCCTGACCAGCTATGGGGCGAGGCGGCGACGGCATTCTACGTGCCCAAGGGCGAAAGCTGCACGGAAGCCGCGCTGCGGGAACACGTCCGCAAGAAACTCTCCCCCGCGCACGTCCCGAAACGCTGGATCAGGCTGGCCGCACTGCCCCGCAACGAAGCGGGCAAGATTTCATCAGCAGATTGCTCGGATTGAACAAACCCGGACTAGATCCTTATAGTAGTTCCATTTGACGTGTGGACACTTGTGGCAGCGCGGCAGCGCTGCAGGCGCGGCCTTCTGGCCTGTAATGCGGAAAGAGGGCCGCGCTTGCAGCGCTCCAGAATGTATTTTTTATATCGTTAACCCGGGGTTTGCTTCGCGCACCCCGGGCTATCTCATGTCGCGCCGTTGGCGCTATGGGGGAATGTCCAGATGTTGATCTAAACCACTATATTTAAAAAGAAGACGTTCTGATTTTCTTATCCCTTCGTTATCCCTGCTTATCTGCGGATAAACTCTTCGTCTGCAATTTCGGCGGACTTTTGAAAAACGCTATATATCGACACCACGGCCTAGATCGACACCACGGCTGAATCCCGCGCCTCGGCGTCCAGATCGGCCAGAACCTGTTCTGCGGCGTCGGCCAGAGCTTGCCAGTCCCGTTCCGGCGTCGCGGCCCCGGAGCTTACGCGTAGCGAGCGTTTCGCGCGCGCGGCGTCGATGCCCATCGCGTTCAGCACGTGCGAGGGGCCAGCCCTTCCGCTGGAGCAGGCCGAGCCGGTGCCTGTCTCGAAGCCCAGCTTCGCCAGCCGCAGCACCCAGCGCGCGCCTTCGTGCCGGGGCATGAGCAGAAGGCTCGTGTTGGGCAGGCGCGGGGCCTGCTTCCCGGCCAGCTCCGCCCCGAGGGCTTCCATTCTCGCCTCGAAAGCGGCCTTGAATCCCTGTTGCGCGGCGGCGCGTCCGTCCGCGACTTCCGCTACGGCTTCCTTCAGCGCGGCGGCGGCGGCGAGAATGTCTGCCACGTCTTCCGTGCCTGCGCGTCGCCCGCCTTCCTGACGCCCGCCGAACTGCCCGCGCAGCCCGGCGTCCTGCGCCGGGGCGAGCAGAATGCCCGCGCCGCGCGGCCCGCCGAACTTGTGCGCGCCGAAGCTCATGTAGGCGCAGTGTCGCGCGATGTCGCCCAAGGGCAGGCGTCCGGGCCACTGCACGGCGTCGCAGTGGAAGGGGACCCCGGCCTCGCGGCATATGCCCGCGATGTCGTATATCGGCTGTATGACGCCTGTCTCGCTGTTCGCCGCCATCACGCTGACGAGGGCGGGCTTGAGGTCAAAGATAATTTCCGCCGCCGCAGCGGGGTCCACCCGACCGGAGGAATCCACGGGCAGGAGCGCGAGGCGTTCGCCGAACAGGGCGCGGGCCGTTTCGAGAACGCTTGGGTGCTCCACCGCGCTCACCGCGCAGCGGGCGTCCGGCCCGGCGAAGCGGCGCAGAACGGCGTTGTTGGCCTCCGTCGCCCCGGACGTGAAGATTATCCGGCCCGGTTCGCAAGCGAGCAGTCCGGCCACGTCGCCCCGCGCCTTTTCCAGCGCGGCCTTTGCCCGCAGCGCGGCGGGATACAGGGCCGAGGGGTTGGCCCGGAACTGTTCGCCCGCGTCCAGCCATGCCTTGCGAGAGCATTCGCGCAGGGGGGCGGTGGCGTTGTGGTCGAAGCCGGGCATGGCGGAAAGGAGGACTCCGGCGTCCTCTGTATTATGATGCGCTATATAGTAGTTCCAATTTACTTGTGGACACTTTTGGCAGCGCTGAAGGCGCGACATGAGATAGCCTAGGGTGCAGCCCTTTTAGGGCAAACCCTAGGTATGATGAAAGAAAAAAGTCTTCTTTTCTTGAACCGCTGAAGCGCAACATAATTCAGGTTCATGCCGCGCCTTCAGCGCTTGGTTGTGATAGGAACGCATACCCCGGGTTCCGCTTCGCTCCACCCGGGGCTTTCTCATGTCGCGCCGTTGGCGCTATGGGAATACCCGGATGTTGATCTAAACCACTATATGATGCGCTGCCCCCCCCCGCCGCGCAAGCCGCTCCGGCCCCCGGACCCTGTTCAGGAGTCCGGGAGCCTTGGAGGGACGGAAACTTCTACGCCGCGTTCCAGCCGGAAAGCGCCGCGTCGATGCGGGCGAGTTCCTCGGGGCCGAACGCGGTGTTTTCGAGCGCGCCGAGGTTGTCGTCGATCTGCGAAAGGCGGCTCGCGCCGATCAGCACGCTCGTCACCGCGCTCTGGCGCAGAATCCATGCGAGGGCCATTTGCGCGAGGCTCTGGCCGCGCTCTTGCGCGACGGCGGCGAGGCTCTGGAGAATCTTGACGTGTGTGGGCGTGATCGCGTCCGCCTTCAGGAAGCCGTCCTTGCTCGCGGCGCGGGAATCCGCCGGAATCACGCCGTCGAGGTAGCGGCCCGAAAGCAGACCCTGTCCCAGAGGGCTGAAGGGGATGCAGCCTATGCCCAGTTCCGGCAGGGCGTTCAGCAGGCCGTTCTCCACCCAGCGGTCGAGCATGTTGTAGCGGGGCTGGTGGATCAGGCAGCGCACGCCCATGTCCTTCAGGACTGCCACGGCGGCGCGCGTCTGCTGCTCGTTGTAGTTGGAAAGGCCCACGTAGAGGGCCTTGCCGCTGTGCACGACATGGGCCAGCGCGCCCATCGTTTCCTCAATGGGGGTGTTCGGGTCCGGGCGGTGGTGGTAGAAGATGTCCACGTAGTCCAGCCCCAGGCGCTTGAGGCTCTGGTCGAGGCTGGAGATGAGATACTTGCGCGAGCCCCATTCGCCGTAGGGGCCGTTCCACATCCAGTAGCCCGCCTTGGTGGAGATCACCAGTTCGTCGCGCCACGCCTTCAGGTCCGTGCCGAGCACTTTGCCGAAGTTGCGCTCTGCGGAACCGGCGGGCGGCCCGTAGTTGTTGGCGAGGTCGAAGTGCGTGATGCCCCGGTCAAAGGCTCCAAGCACCAGTTCGCGGGCGACGTCCTGCTTGGCGGCGTCGCCGAAGTTGTGCCACAGGCCCAGCGAGACGCGGGGCAGCTTCAGGCCGCTTACGCCGCAGCGGGCATAAAGGGCGTCGTTGTCGTAGCGGGTGGAGGATGGAATGTAGGCCATGATTGAATTATGCGGCTTGGAGTACGTTTAACGGAAGAATAATCC
>JBAZHO010000201.1:0-4393 GCA_041652375.1 Opitutales bacterium
CCACGGCATTCCGCACACGGATTACAAATCCACCTGTGCAAAGCTGGCCGCGCTCGGATTAAAAAGCAGCGAAGGAGGCGAAGCATGAACGACGCTGAACCATGCATCCTGACAATCAACGGCGGCTCATCGAGCATCAAGTTCGCGCTGTATCAAACCGGTGAACCGTTGAAACGCGGACTTAACGGAAAGATCGACCGGATCGGTTCCGGCGGGACGAATCTGACGTTCCACGCTCCTGATAATAATCAGCCCGAAACCCTTGAGATGACAGCCGCCGACCACAAATCGGCAGCCAACTTCCTTCTGGACTGGCTCGAAAAGCGGGAGAGTTTCAAATCGGTCAGGGCCGTCGGGCACCGCGTGGTCCACGGCATGAAACACATCCAGCCGGAGATCGTGACTCAGGGCCTGCTGGACGAACTGCATCGGATTAGCCCATATGACCCCGATCATCTGCCCCGCGAGATCGAACTGATCGAAGCGTTCCGCAAGCGTTATCCCGAACTGCCGCAGCTTGCCTGCTTCGACACGGCGTTTCACCAGACCATGCCGCGCGTCGCAAAATTGCTTCCGATCCCGCGGAAGTACGACGCCAAGGGCGTTCAACGCTACGGTTTCCACGGCTTGTCCTACGCATACCTGATGGAAGAACTGGAGCGCATCGGCGACCCGGCGGCGAAGACCGGACGCGTGATTCTGGCGCATCTCGGAAACGGCGCGAGCCTCGCCGCCGTGCAAAACGGCATAAGCATCGACACCAGCATGGGCTTCACGCCGACTGCCGGATTGGTCATGAGCACGCGCTCCGGCGATCTCGACCCGGGCCTTGCGCCGTTCCTGATGCGAACCGAGCAGATAACGACGAAGCAGTTCTACGAGATGGTGAACCACAAGTCGGGACTTCTCGGCGTTTCGGAAACCAGCGCCGACATGCGCGACTTGCTTGACCGCGAAAATGAGGATGTGCGGGCGGCGGAAGCGGTGGCCCTGTTTTGTTATCAGGCGAAAAAGTGGATCGGCTCCTTCGCGGCAGCTCTGGGCGGACTGGAGACGCTCGTCTTCGCGGGAGGCATCGGGGAAAACGCCGCTCCGGTGCGCGAACGCATTTGCGAAGGGCTGGGCTTCCTCGGCATCGAACTCGATGTCGAGCGCAACGCGAAGTCCTCTGAATTGATTTCCACGGATGCGAGCCGCGTTGCCGTTCGCGTCATCCGCACGGACGAGGAACGGATGATTGCGCGCTCCGTCATGCGCGTTCTACGCCCCGGCAAACAGGACAGGAAGTAATGCGCTGAAATCAGAAAAATAAAAATCATGAGAACATACATTCCACATAAACTGCACACACTGGGCCAGAGCCTGTGGCTGGACAACATCACGCGCGATCTGCTCCAAAGCGGCACGCTGAAACGTTACATCGACGGGCAGTCCGTGACCGGGCTGACCTCGAACCCGACGATCTACGATCACGCCCTGAAGAACGGCGTGGCCTACGACGACGCAATTCGGTACGAGCTGGCGAACGGCAAGCACGGCGAGGATTTGTTTTTCGATCTGGCGCTGGACGATCTGACGAGCGCCGCCGATCTCTTCGGGCAGATTCACGACACAACGAACGGCGTGGATGGATGGGTGTCGCTGGAAGTGTCACCGCTACTCGCGCATGACACGGCGAAAACCATCGCCGCCGCCAAAGAACTTTCTTCCCGCGCCGGGCGGCCCAACCTGTTCATCAAGATTCCGGGGACCAAAGAAGGTCTGCCAGCCATCGAGGAAACAATTTTTTCGGGCGTGCCGGTCAACGTGACACTCCTGTTTTCGCGCGAGCAATACCTTGCGGCTGCCGAGGCTTACATGCGCGGCATCGAACGGCGCATCGTCGCGGGCCTCAATCCGCAGGTCGGTTCCGTGGCCTCCATATTCATCAGCCGCTGGGATGCTTCCGTTTCCGGCAAGGTCCCGGCAGAGATGAACAACTGGCTCGGCATCGCTGTCGCGGGACGCATCTACAAAGCGTATCTGGAACAGTTGCACACCCCGCGCTGGCAGCGCGCATACAACGCCGGGGCAAGGCCGCAGCGCCTGCTCTGGGCCAGCACCGGAACCAAGGACCCGAAGGCGTCCGACATTCTGTATGTCAAGGCACTGGCTGCGCCTTTCACGATCAACACGATGCCGGAGGCTACGTTGAACGCCCTCGAAGATCACGGCGAACTTGGCCCGACCATGCCTATCGACGGCGGCGACTGCGAGGCAGTGCTAGCCCTGTTTGCCAAGGCCGGAATCGATGTGGACGACCTCGCCGCACAACTTCAGGACGAGGGCGCAAAATCGTTCGTCAAATCGTGGAACGATCTCTTGGCCGTTCTCGCGTCCAAAAGCGACAGTCTCAAGCAGCTTTGAACACTCATTTAGAGCGGCGGACAATTGGAATTTCCACTGCAGAAACTGAAGAAGCGGAAATGAGAAACTAACGGCAGTTCAACAACAAGGAATCTTATGATGAACCATAGCGGATGGATGAGCGGATGGGTGTGGATGTGTGTGCCGATCATCGTTCTTGTGATCGTTTTGCTGGTCGTCGTGATGGACAGGCGGTCGAAGAAATAATCGTACGTCGGCGGTCCTCACTATTAATAAACTGTATTACCATGGCTATAGACCCGATATGCGGCATGAAGGTGGACGAAGCGTCCGCTTTGAACGCCCAGCGCGACGGAAAGACGTTCTATTTCTGCAGTGACCACTGCAGGAGGAAATTTTTGTCGATGCCCGTCGAGGAAAAGCATGAAGAAATGCCTCAGGGCGAGGCCGTCTATACGTGCCCGATGCATCCCGAGGTGCGGCGGGACCACCCCGGCGACTGCCCCAAGTGCGGCATGGCGCTGGAGCCAGTGACGGCGGGTGCGGACGACGGGGAGAACGCCGAGCTGCGCGACATGACGAGGCGCTTTCTGATCGGCGCCTCGCTGACTGTGCCTGTGTTCGTCCTCGCAATGGCGCACATGGTCCCGTGGCCCGGCGACAAGCACTGGGCCAGCGGCGATTTTTCGCGCTGGTTGCAGTTCGCGCTCGCCGCGCCCGTGGTCTGCTGGGCGGGTTGGCCGTTCTTCAAACGCGGCTGGCGCTCCGTGGCGACGCTGAACCTGAACATGTTCACACTGATCGCCATAGGCGTGGGCGCGGCCTTCATTTACAGCGCCGTTGCGATGCTTGCGCCCGGCCTGTTCCCGCCCGCGATGCTGCGCGAGGGCCACGTCCCAATTTACTTTGACGCCGCCGCTATGATCACGGCGCTGGTGCTCCTCGGACAGGTTCTGGAACTTCGCGCGCGCAGCCGCACGGGCAGCGCCATAAGAGCGTTGCTCGACCTCGCGCCGCCCACGGCCCGACTCGTCTCGCCCGGCGGCGATACGGAAGTCCCGCTGGACAGCGTGAAGGTCGGCGACCTGCTGCGCGTTGTCCCGGGCGGCAGGGTCCCCGTGGACGGCGAGGTCGTCGAAGGCTATTCGAGCGTTGAAGAGTCCATGATAACGGGCGAATCGCTCCCGGTTGAAAAGGCCGTCGGCGACAAGGTGACAGGCGGCACGGTCAACGGCTCCGGCGGCTTTGTCATGCGTGCCGCGCGCGTCGGGGCCGATACTCTCCTCGGGCGGATCGTGAGCATGGTCGCCGAGGCGCAGCGAAGCCGCGCGCCCATTCAGGGCCTCGCCGACAGGGTCGCGGGCATCTTCGTGCCGACGGTGCTGGCGGTCTCTGCGCTCACCTTTGTCCTGTGGCTCTGGCTCGGGCCGGAGCCTGCGCTCGCGTACGCTCTCGTCAACGCCGTCGCCGTGCTCATCATCGCCTGCCCGTGCGCATTGGGCCTTGCAACGCCGATGGCTGTCATGGTGGGCGTCGGGCGCGGCGCGCGGGAGGGCGTGCTCGTGAAGAACGCCGAGGCGCTCGAAAGGCTTGAGAAGATCACCACGCTCGTCGTGGACAAGACCGGCACGCTGACGGAGGGCAAGCCCAAGCTGATGGATGTCCTGCCCGCAGGCGGCTTCGACGAGAAGGAATTATTGCGCCTCGCGGCCTCGCTCGAACAGAGCAGCGAACACCCGCTTGCGGCGGCGATTGTCCGGGGTGCGAAGGACCGGGGCATGACGCTGGAGGCGGCGAAGGATTTTCGCTCGGTGACTTCTGGCGGCGTTTTCGGCACCGTCGCGGGGCGGGGCGTCGCAATCGGCAAACCGGATTTTCTGCGCGGCGAAAAAATCGCCGGACTTGAGCCGCTCGAAGCGTCGGCGGTGAAACTTCAGGAAGATGGCAAAACCGCGATGTACGTCGCCGTGGACGGCAGACCGGCGGGGATTCTCGCCGTTGCCGACCCGGTAAAATCCACCGCCGC
>JBAZHO010000202.1:0-4385 GCA_041652375.1 Opitutales bacterium
CCGCCGCGATCATGACCGAGGGGTTGCTCGTGTTGGTGCAGCTTGTGATGGCCGCGATGAGCACCGAGCCGTGGCCGATGGAAAGGTTCTTCGCGTCCGCCTTTTCAGGCTCCTGCATCTTCACGGGGACGCGGACGGCGAGCTTGTCCGCCGCGACGCCGTAGCCCAGCTTATCGACGGGCTTGGACAGCATTTCATGGAAAGCGTTTTTCAGGGCGGGCAGTTCGATGCGGTCCTGCGGGCGCTTCGGGCCGGACACGCTGGGCGTGATGGACGAGAGGTCCAGATGCAGCACCTTGGTATAGTCCACATCGCCCTCGCGCGGGATGCCGAACAGGCCCTGCGCCTTGTAGTATTCGCGCACCAGATCGATCTGCGCCTGCGTGCGGCCCGTCATTGCGAGGTATTCGAGCGTCTTGGCATCGACGGGGAAGAAGCCCATCGTCGCGCCGTATTCCGGGGCCATGTTGGCGATGGTGGCGCGGTCCGCCACGCCGAGGCTCTCCGCGCCCTCGCCGAAGTATTCGACGAACTTGCCCACCACTTTCTCCGCGCGGAGCATCTGCGTGAGGCGCAGCGTCAGGTCCGTAGCCGTCACGCCTTCGCGCAAGGCCCCGGTCAGGTTCACGCCGATGACCTCCGGGGTCAGGAAATACACGGGCTGGCCGAGCATCCCGGCCTCCGCCTCGATGCCGCCCACGCCCCAGCCCACGATGCCGAGTCCGTTGATCATCGTGGTGTGCGAGTCCGTGCCCACGAGCGTGTCCGGGTAGTACACGCCGTCCTTCTCGAAGACCAGACGCGCCAGATATTCGAGGTTCACCTGATGGACTATGCCCACCGAGGGCGGGACAACGGAAAAAGTCTCGAAAGCCTGCTGGCCCCACTTCAGGAACTCGTAGCGTTCGCGGTTGCGGAAGAACTCCATTTCGAGGTTCTTCGCGTACGAGCCGACGGTCCCGGCCTTGTCCACCTGCACGGAGTGGTCCACCACGAGGTCCACGGGGACGAGCGGCTCGATGACGGCGGGATCGCCGCCCGCGGCCTTGACCGCGTCGCGCATGGCCGCAAGGTCCACCAAGAGAGGCACGCCCGTGAAGTCCTGAAGCACGATGCGGGACACCACGAAGGGAATCTCAAGCTCCAGCGGGCTGGCCGCGTTCCACCCGGCCAAAACGCGGACGTCGTCCTCGCCCACCCTTTGCCCGTCGCAGTTGCGCAGGACGGATTCCAGCACCACGCGTATGCTCGCGGGAAGCCGGGAAATTTTGCCCAGACCTGCTTCTTCAAGGGCTGGAAGCGAGAAAATTGAACCGCCCATGAAGGGGCGCAGTGCGTTGAACGGATCTGAAGGTTTGGCCATACTTGTTAAATACAATGCTTGAAACAGTGCCTTCGCGCAATTCTTTTGGCCTGTTTGAGCGCGATGCCGCGACGCGGCGCAACTTCAGTGTTCGGCGCGGCAAAAGCTCCATCAACCCTCAAGTCAAGCGGAAGCGCAAGCAAGGAGGGCAACTGCGAAACAGCGTCGGGGAGGGGCGACTTTTCAGGCCGGGCGGGCGGCAGACCCGGGCGGCCCCCGGAAACTGGTAACGCCGATCAAGTTGTCGGGATCGGGATTTGTAAAAAACATATGTGTTTGTTGCCAAGAATGCAGGTCCATGCACTAATCAAAAAAGGTTATCTGACGATATACCTGTTGATTTCTGGCATTCATTGCTCCCTCTGAAATTTGTATGTACGTCAAGCCCGCGCTTGACCCATCCCGCTCTCCCAATGAAATTTTTTAGACGCCTAAAGTTGTGGCAAAGCATTGCCGTCGTTATTCTGGTAGGTACCGTGCCAATGGTAGCCATCACGCTCGGCGTGATGACCATCTCGATCAACAAGGACATAGACTTCGGGAAATGGGAAGCCTATGGTATTGTGTATCAGAGACCTCTGGAACAGATACTCGATCTGCTGCCACGGTATAAGGATGCCAGCGCCAAATTTGCTTCCGGCGAATCGACCCGAGATCGCACGGACTTGCAGGCTAGAATGAACGCCGCGTTCGACGAGCTGATGAAAGCGCAGGACAAGGTGGGCGAAGCGCTTCAGTTTACCGATCAGGGGCTTTCGTCACGCCAGCGTGAAGCGGCAAGCGCGGCCTCACTATTGCGCGAGTGGAAGAGTATATCGTCAAGTCCGGCGGAAGACGTCGCCGTCAACAATGCGGTGAGCGACATGGTCGGGCACGTCCGCATGGCCATTACGCACTCCGGCGATACATCCAACCTTATTCTGGACCCCGATCTGGACAGTTATTACCTGATGGACGTCACCCTTTGCGCCCTGCCGCAGACGCAGGACCGTCTTGGAAGCATAACGCTTCAGGTTCACGACTGGCTGGTCGCGGGCGATGTTTCCGCGCACAGGACTGAACTGGCCGCCATGATCGCGCTGCTCTCGGAGTCCGACATGGCGCGAGTGGAAGGCGACGTGCAGACTGTTCTTAACGAAGACGCGAATTTCTACGGCACTAGCGCCTCGCTTCAGGCCAGCCTGCCCAAGGCCACCAAGTCCTATCTGGCCGCCAACCGTGAACTGCTTGCCATGCTGGAGCAACTTTGCGCAGGCAACGCCGGGCCGACTCCCGAAGAGTTCTACGCAACGGCGTGGCGCGCCCGCGACGAAGCCTTGCTCATGTGGAACGTGTCGGCGACCGAACTTGACCAGCTCCTGTCCACGCGCATCGACGCCTACCGCAGCAAGCGCAGCTTCAGCCTGCTTTGCATCGCTCTGGCTTTGTTGTTTTCCGCGCTGATTACATGGTGGTTCATCCGCAGCCTTCAGCATGCGCTCCGCAAAATAACTTTCGGGCTGCAAGACAACGCCCGACAGTTGATCAACATCGCGGCACAAATCACCTCGTCCAGTCATTCCCTCGCAGACAGCTCCAGCGAGCAGGCCTCGTCCATCGAAGAAACGAGCGCCTCGCTGGAAGAACTGGCCAGCATGTCCCGCTGCAATGTCGAGAGCGCCAAACACGTCACCGAGATCGTGCATAAAACGCGGCAGACCGCCGAAAGAGGCGAAGGCGACATGGACGGTCTGGCGCAGGCCATGACCAAACTCCAGTCCTCAAGCGCGGACATTGCAAAGATCGTCAAGACCATCGACGAGATCGCTTTCCAGACCAACATTCTGGCCCTCAACGCCGCCGTGGAAGCCGCCCGCGCGGGCGACGCAGGACTTGGGTTCGCCGTGGTGGCCGACGAGGTCCGTTCCCTCGCCCAGCGCAGCGCACAGGCCGCCAAAGAGACCTCCGCGCAGATCGAGGCCGCCATCGCGCACGCCACGCAAGGCGTAAAGATCAGCACTCAGGTCGGAAGCTCCTTGCGCGAGATCGTGGAAGGGGTCCGTCAGATCGACGTGTCCGCCACGGAAGTCGTCACGGCGTCGCAGGAACAGAGTCAGGGCGTGGGCCAAATCAACGTCGCCGTAGGGCAGATGGACACGGTAACGCAGAGCAACGCCGCAGGAGCGGAGCAAAGCGCAGCCGCCGCGCACGATCTGAACCAGCAAGTCACCCTGATGGAAGATTCGGTGGCGTCCATTGTGATGCTTGTTGACGGGGAGGCCGGGCAGCGGCGCGGGACGGACTCAGGACGCGCGCTTACGCCGAGAGGCCCGCGCGACGGAAGCATGCCCGACCTGTCGTTCAAGACAACATACCGGCCTGCTGGAAACTGAAGAACCCGCGCTTTTTCGGGTCGCGCGCCGTGTGGCCGATTATGACGTGATCCAGCATCTGGATGCCGATCAGGTTCCCGGCTTCCTTCAGTTCGTGCGTGATCTTCGCGTCGGGACCGCTTGGGGCGGGGTCGCCCGAGGGGTGGTAGTGCGCGCAGATTATCGCCGTGGACCCGTTGCGGATGGCCTCCCGGAAAACCTCCCTGCTGTGCACGAGGCTGTTTGACGCCGTGCCGGACGTGACCTCGCTCAGGCGCACGAGGCGGTTCTTGCGGTTCAGGCACAAGGTCCAGAACTTCTCCACGTCCAGCCCCGCAGTCCGGGGCACGAGGTACTCGAACACCTTCTCCGGGCTGTCCATCAGCGGATCGGCATCCCCCTGCTGCGAAAGCACCCTGCGGGCCACCTCGGTGACGGTGAGAAGCTGAAGCGCCTTGATGTGGCCGATTCCCTTGATCTTGCGAAAGTCGCTCTCGTCCCAGCGCAAAAGCCCGGCCAGCGAACCGGCCTCCAGAATCATCTGTCGGGAAACCGCCATCACGTCCATGTCCTTGCTGCCGCTGCGCAGAAGCATGGCCAGAAGCTCCGTGTCGCCAAGCGCCGCCGCGCCGAGCCGTTCGAGGCGTTCCTGCGGGCGCTCGTGCGGGACC
>JBAZHO010000203.1:0-4384 GCA_041652375.1 Opitutales bacterium
AGGCGAAACTCCAGCTCACCCGCGAGCCGCGCAGGCTGCCCGTCATGCGGATAAACCCCGACGTGAAGGACATCTCCGGCTTCGCCTACGAGGATTTCACCCTCGAAGGCTACGACCCGCACCCAGCCATCAAGGCCAAGGTGGCGGTGTAGGGCAGGGCGGGATAGGCAGCTTTTCAGGGCTGGAGGGCGATGTTTGGCGCGGCGAGCGCGATCTGGTCCGCAAGCCTGTCCGCAGCGGCGTGGGTCGGCGGGGGGAACTGCGCGGCCAGCGGCATGAACCTCGGCGGCAGGTTGCAGGACAGCAGGACGCCTTCGTCCAACGCTTCGCTGCTCTTCACGCAGCCGGCCTTGTGCAGTTGGGCGACTATGTCGTAGCGGTCGTGCGGGATCAGCAGTTCGCAGGCGCACTGCGCGGCATCGGCAAGCTCGCCCAGACGGGCGACAAGCTGCGGCAGGCCAAGCCCGCTCAGGGCGCTTGTGAAAATGACTCCGTCCGTGCGTTCGATGAAGCGGGGCGTGTCCAGCAGGTCCGCCTTGTTATAGACGGTGATGATGGTCTTTTCGCCCGCGCCCAGTTCGCCCAGCACTTCCATCGTCGTCTCGCGGTGCCGTTCCATGTCCGGGCTGGACGCGTCCAGCACGTGGATGAGGAAGTCCGCCACGACGGCCTCTTCGAGGGTGGCCTTGAAGGCTTCCACGAGGCGGTGGGGCAGGCGGCGCACGAAGCCCACCGTATCGGTCAGCAGCAGCTTGCCGCCTCCGGGCAGGGGCATCTGGCGGGTCGTGGGGTCGAGCGTGGCGAAGAGTTTGTCCTCGACGAGTATGTCCGCCCCGGTGAGGGCGTTCAGGATGGAGCTTTTCCCCGCGTTGGTGTAGCCGACGATGGCTGCCGTGGGCAGGGGCACGCGGTCCCGGCGGCTGCGCTGCACGGCGCGGCGGCGCTTCACGGCGGCCAGTTCTTCCTTCATCTTGGCGATCTTTTCGCGCGTTATGCGGGCGTCGATCTCGCTCTGCGCCTCGCCTTCGCCTCTCTGGGTTACGCCGCCGCCGCGTTGGCGGTTGAGGTGCCCCCATGCGCCTTTGAGGCGGGGCAGCATGTATTCGGCGCGGGCCAGTTCCACTTGCAGAACGGCTTCCCTTGTGTGCGCGCGGCTTGCGAAAATATCCAGAATGACTTCCTGCCTGTCGATGACGGGCATCTCGCAGAGCTGTTCCCAGTTGCGCTGCTGCGCGGGGGCAAGGGATATGTCGAACACGATCAGTTCACATTCCAGAGCCTTGGCGCGGTCGCGTATCTGTTCCGCCTTTCCTGCGCCCACATAGTAGCGGGGCTGGGTCTGCCGTATGCGGACCACTTCGCGCCCGGCGGTGGGGATGCCGATGTTCTGGACCAGCTCCGTCAGCTCGTCGAGCAGGGTGTCCGGGTTGTCTTCCATGCCGCTCTCCCATACGCCCACGAGGTAGGCTTTGAGGGGTTTGAGCGGGTCTCTTTCTGTCTGGTGCATGTGTTCTCTGCGTGCCGGTCCCGACTGGGCAATCCGTTGCCTTCGATGCCGGACCTGACGCGATGCTGCACAGTCCGTCCTCTTTTGCGAGGCTGACTTTGCCCCGCGCGCTCTTTCACGGTGTCAATCCACGCTTCGGAGCGTCCACTGTGCCTTCATGGCGCGCACGCGCAGCATGCTCCGCGCCTGCGCTTCGATGTCGAAGGGGGGGATGTTGAAGAAGCGGGACGTGCGCGTGCGTTCCTCCAGCAGCCCTCCGCAGAACACTGCGCCGAGGTGGCGGCAGTAGAAGCCGCAGTGCCCGGGCGTGGGGCCGGGCAGGGCCAGCACGGTCAACCCGTACCAGAGGTCCAGAATGTCGCCCTCGGCGATGTAGAAGTCCACGGGGCAGGGGACGTAGCCGATTTTGCGCGCGCGCTTCTTTTCCGCGCTGGCGCGTATGGCGTGGCGGGGGGTGTGCGGGTAGCGCAGTTCCAGCCTTGGGGCGTCCAGCCGGTTGATATAGACTTGCGCCCCGGATATGTCGCGGATCTCGCCAGCGTTCGCGTCGAGCATCACGTCGGCATGCGTGAGCAGGATGGCGCGGATGTCCTTGATTTTCTGCCCGCGCATCTGCAGGGCCTGCCGCAGCAGCAGCATGTGGCCGGGTCCGCCCGCGCCTATCAGGACGATGTCGTTGCCGCGCCAGAGCATGAAGACGCTGCGCCGCCCGTGGCGCAGCCTGAACAGGCCTTCGGGTCCGGGGCTGTCGATCATTCCTTCCACGGCGGCGAATCATATCCCGCCTTGCGCGGCGGGCAACACAAAGGGTTCTCATCCTGCTTGCATAGATGCCTTTGCGGGGGCAGAAAATGCGCATGGACCTTTTCGACCTTCGCAAGGAATACGCAGAGGGCACGCTGGACGAGAGCAACATCCGGTCCGATCCGTTCGAGCAGTTCCAACTGTGGATGGACGACGCGATGACGCGGCTCCCGGAGCCAAACGCCATGGCGCTGGCGACCTGCGGGGCCGACGGGCAACCCGCGTCGCGCATCGTGCTGCTCAAGAGTTACGACAGGCGCGGCTTCGTGTTCTACACCAACTACGAGAGCGCGAAGGCCCGGCAGATGGCGGAGAACCCGAAGGTTTCCGTCCTGTTCCCGTGGTACATAATGGAGCGGCAGGTGATAATCTCCGGCGTCGTGGAGCGCGTATCCACGGCGGAGAGCCTGCGCTACTTCATCACAAGGCCGTTTTCAAGCCGTATCGGCGCGTGGACAAGCCCGCAGAGCAAGGTCATTTCCTCCCGCTCCATCCTCGATGCGAAGGTGGAGGAGATGAAGCGCAAGTTTGCCGACGGCAAAGTGCCCCTGCCTTCGTTCTGGGGCGGATACAGGGTCGTGCCCAAGACCTTTGAGTTCTGGCAGGGCAGGCGCAGCAGGCTGCACGATCGCTTCCTGTTCAGCCCGGACGGCGATGTGTGGACGCATGAACGTCTTGCGCCTTGACATTCCCATGATTCGACAATACTATTACGGTTTGTGTTAATTGACATGGTTCGCGCGACGCGTGCCATTTATTGTCGTCAGACCGTTCGAGAATCTGGGTTTTCCGATGCGCGCCATCTTGGTTCGGAACTATGTCATGCCCGGTTATCCGGTTGGTTTTTACAGTTTTTTGGTCATAGCTTGCTGGTAAATTATGTTATGTTGCATCAGACTTTTCCGATTGTTGCATATGACACATCAGTAATCATGAAGTTGTATCTGGTCAGGCACGCTGAAGCTTTGCACTTCAACTCGGACCCCATGCGCGGACTCTCGGAACGAGGCGTCGGGCAGGCGCATGCCGTGGCAAAGTTCCTGCGCGGGGGCGGCCAGTTCCTTCCAGACGAGATATGGCACAGCGGTCTGCCGCGCTCCACCATCACCGCGCAGATTCTCCGCGACGAGGCCGCTCCTGACTCCGATCTGGTCGAGCGCCCGGACATAATGCCGGAGTCCTGTGACGACCTGAGCTACGATGCTTTGTGCAAGTGTGAGAAATCCGTGGCCATCGTGGGCCACCAGCCCCATCTCCAGCATTTGTTCTCCAGAATCGTGTGTTCGAGCGATCCTGAGATGTGGGAAATTGTCAACGGAGGGGTGGCATGTATAAACGGACAAGATTATTATGTGGGAATGGGGAATATACGACGGCGCTGGTCACTCTTCTGGATGCTGACACCTAGGTTGTTGGGAACGATAGACAATGGCCAGTTCGACTAATTTTTCACATGGAGCGGAAAGGCCTGAAAGGCATATGGTTAAGTGAGCGTCATGTATGGTATTACAATAGACTACTCATTTTTTAGTATCCATCGTCATGAAATTGGAACAATATGGGATTTTTAGATGTCGATCCCACTCTGAACGAATAAGCGATTGCGATGTCGTTTGGGTTGTCGGGGTTAAGGGGTATGTTACACGCAGGAAAGGAAGGTAGGCTGAAAACAGAAAAATCACGAACACGTTTAGGGCGATGCCCTCAGGCGGGAGAGTCATTTTATTGTTTTTTTCAAAGCATGGGTTGACAAACACCAATGCAATTATTGTCTCATTCCTTTACATTCAATTAAGTCTCTAGAAAATCACACACAAACTCAAAATGAGTAACAAAATCTTCAGGGAAACGAAACAACGTAACGCCATCAAGCGTGCTATCGAAAGGGCTGGTCGCCCGGTTGGTCCCAAGGAAATTCTTGAACTCGCCTGTGGCGAAGTTCCGAACCTTGGTATCGCAACGGTGTACCGCAACATCAAGACGATGGTTGAGAAAGGCGAACTTGATCCGGTCGATCTGCCCGGTCAGGCTCCCCGCTATCAGCCGCCGCAAGACAAGAAGCCGCACCTTTTC
>JBAZHO010000204.1:0-4346 GCA_041652375.1 Opitutales bacterium
GCCGCTCCATTCCCCGCAGTAGGTGCAGGTGCGCACGGCATCGCCCAGCAAGGCCTTTGCCTCCTGAAAGTAGCCCCGGTTCAGGCAGTCGTGCATACTCACGACAAGCTGCGGGCGGAACTGCCCAAGCAGGCGCAGGTAGTAGGCGCGACCGAAGGAAAGTTTGTGCCCCTGCGCGCGGGCGAAGCCTTCGGCGATGAACCAGTAAATGTTGTGCAGGCCGGGGGCGCACTTCTGGATGGTGTTGTAAACCCAGACGCCGAAACGCGGCAGCCAGCTCGAATTTTCCAGCAGGTGCTCCACCCGCACCTCCCCTGCCCCGGCTTCGCGCAGCCAGCCTTGCAGGGAATAGGCGCGGCTGTCGTGCCCGCCGCCCGTGGAAGAGGTCAGGATGAGCACCCTTGGGGCCTCCGGGAGGGGCGCGGTCTGCTCAGGCGCGTTCAAAGATGACACTGACATTCGCGCCTCCGAATCCGCTGCTGTTGCTCATGGCCAGCGCGTAGTCGCCGTGGCGGGTCTCGCGCAGAATGTTCACTCCGTCAGCCGCCGGGTCCAGTTCCGTGATATGGGCGGAGGCCGGCATCCAGCCCTCCTTGAGCGCCATTGCGCAGAAGGCGCTCTCCATGATGCTGGACAGCGACAGGCCGTGCCCGGTCAGCGCCTTGGTGCTGCTGACCTGCACGCGGGCGTCTGTGCTGAAAACTTCCCTGATCGCCGTCAGTTCGGCGAAGTCGCCCGCCTGAGTGGACGTGGCGTGCGCGTTGAGGTAGTCGATCCGCTCCGGGGCAAGGCCCGCTTCGGCAAGCGCGTTGCGCATGGCGCGGACCAGTCCTTCGCCCCTTGGATGGGGCATCATGGAGTGAAAGCCGTCGCTGCCCTGCCCCCAGCCCGCCACGCGGGCGTAGATGGGCGCGTCGCGGGCGATGGCCGCCCCTTCTTCCTCCACGATCATCACCACCGCGCCGCCCGTGCCAACGAAGCCGTCGCGCTGACGGTCGAAGGGGCGGGACGCCGTGTCCGGGTCGCCGGACACGCTCAGGGCGCGCAGCCCGGCAAAGGGGAGTATCGTGTCCGCGTTGCTGTCCTCCGCGCCGACCACGATCATGCGGTCCTGCCGCCCGAGCGCCACCTCGTCCACGGCGTGCCCGAGGGCGTGCCCGCTGGACGCGCAGGCGGATACGAAGCCCGTGGAGGAGCCGAGAATCTTGAAATAGGATACGAGGTTGAAATTCAGGGTCCCTGCGATGGAGGATACGATGCCTTGCGGTGGACAGCGGCGAGGGCCGAGGCGGTGCATGCGGTCGATGTGGCTGAACTGCATCATCGAGGAGCCGCTGGAGGCCGTGTACATGCCTGTGCGGGGGCTGGACACCTCGTCCCGCCCGAGGCGGGCGTCCGCGATGGCCTGCGCCGCCGCGTGCAGGGCGTAAGCGCCGTGCGGGGCCAGACTGCGGAGCTGTTCCATGCGCAGGGGCGGCATGTCGCCGGGCAGGGTCCAGTCCTCCTGATCCGTGGAGCTTACGTCGAAGCCTTTGACCGGACCGGCCACGCGCACCATGCTGTCCGAGCCTTCAAAGGGGGGGAACCTGACGATGCCGTTGCGCTGCGAGCGGAGACTTTCGGACACGTCGGCCTTGTCGTTCCCGACGCAGGTGACAAAGCCCAAACCGCTTACTACTACGCTTCGCATTGGCTTGTGAGCGGTTCCGCCGCGCAGGGCTGTATTTCGCCGTAGGCGAGCGTGAGTTCGCCCACGCTGGCGGCGCGCTGACCATCGACGTCGATCGTACCGCTGAACGTGGCCAGCGGCGCGCGCGCGCGGAGCAGCTTCACGTTGATACAGAGTGTGTCTGCGGGGCGGCAGACGCGCTGGCAGCGCACCATGTCCGCAGTGCTGAACCATGCCTTGCCCGTGCTGCGCGCTCCTTCAAACTCCGGCTTGCCGCTCTTTATGAGGAACAGGGAGGCAAGCTGGCCGAGGGCTTCTATCATCAGCGAGGCGGGGAACACCGGCTCGTCCTTGAAGTGGCCCAGTATGGCTGGCTCGTTGCCGCTTATGCGGTAGCTGCCGCTGGCGGAGTCCGGGGCCAGCTTCGCGCTTTGCAGGAAAAGGAAGGGGGGCTGCTGGGGCAGCGCGGCGGCAATCGCTTCGGCGGACAGCGTGCCGGAGTCCGGCGCGTAGGGTATGCCGCGTATCTTGGCGTCTAGGTATTTCTTGATGTCGCCGATCGTGCGCAGGGTGCGGAGTTCTTCGTCGGGCGCGGACACCTGCAGGACTTCCTCGATGGTCATGACGATCTCGACCATGATGAGAGAGTCGATGCCCAGTTCGTCGTTCAGGCGGGTCTCGTCCTTGGCGGCGCGCACCTTGGGGCGCATGTCGGGTTCGACAAAGCGTTCGATTATGCCGAGGACAATCGTCGGTATGAGCGCGGGGTCGCGGTTTGTCTGGAACGCAAGCGCGGCTTCCACGGCGTCCGGCGGGCAGCGGCGCATGGATTCGTTGAGTTGCTCGGGAGTCATCTTTGCTTGGGAGAGATAGTTCTATGCCTTACGTTTTGAGTAAACGTGCCCAATTCCTTCAAGTTTCACCGCGAAGGCACGCCCTGCGCCCACAGACGCAGACTGGACAGGAGGAAACTTTCCAGCGCGGCGTCTTCCTTGAGGTTGAACACTTCGCAGAGCCGGGCGGCGCGTTCGATCTCGGCATGGACGCGGAACAGAGCCAGCACCATGCCGGAGGACGTGTCCTTGTGGACATAATCCACCGTGGCGGACTCCACTTCGGCGAACAGTAGCTGGCGCAGGCCTTTGCGCGCGCCGGATTCCATCGCGGCGAGCTGTTCGTCGGGCAGGTTCGGGGGGAGGTTCGCGCTTTCGCGTTCCCACGCCTCGTCGGACAGGGAGCCGAGAACTTCCGAAAAGCTTTGCGAAAGACCGTACAGGCCGAGCACCGCCTGCGCCACTTCGCGGCTTCCGCGAGGGCGGTCCGCCGCGCGGCCCAGCCACGTCGCGTAACGGTCCAGCCACGCCTGCCAGCGGGCGTCGCGGTCCGCGCCCTTGCCCGCGCCGATGCGGAAGTGAAAGCAGCGGCTGCGGATGGTGTCCAGAAGGTCGTAGGGGCGCGTGGAGAGCAGCAGCATCGTGCTGTCCGCCGGGGGCTCTTCGAGCGTCTTGAGGAAGGCGTTCGCGGTGGCCGTGTTCATGCGATCCGCGTCGTACACGGCGGCCACTTTGCGCAGGCCCCGGTTGGGGGTCTGGTTGATCTGGCGCAGAAAGCCGCGCATCGTGTTCTCGGCGGCCTCGCCGCGTTCGCCGATGCGTATCTGGCGGGCCTTGCCGCTTGGGCGCAGCGCGATCAGGTCCGGGTGCGTGTTCAGTTCGTCCGGGCGGCAGTCCAGCAGGGCAACGGCCATCGCGTCGGCCACGGCCACCAGTTCGCGCATGTCCTCGCCGTGCAGCAGAATGGCGTGCGCGAGCCTGCCGCTGGCAAGCGAACGTTCCAGCACCTGCGCGGGGCGGCTGCGGCGGAGCTGCGCGGGCAGGGCCGCCGCGAAGCGGCCTGCGGCCTGCGCGTCGCCGACGGGCATCTGTGCTGTTGCTGTCACCTCTGTTGTCGGTCCCGCGAACGGCTTTAAAGAGCCGCGCGCCGTGCTTGTGTTAAACCACGACCTTGCGGAGCGCGCCCCAGATCGCTTTCTCGACTTCTTCGATGGACTTGGTTCCATCGACGATGATGAAGCGCCCGGGCAGCGCCTTGGCGAGCATCAGGTAGCCTTCGCGCACCTTGCGGTAGAACTCGATGTTCTCCTGTTCCATGCGGTCGGGCATCTCGCGGGCGCGGTGTCTTGTGCGCTCCAGCCCGATCTCTGCTGGCAGGTCGATGACCACGGTGACGTCTGGCATCAGGTCGCCCACGGCGAAAGTGTTGATCATGCTCACCGGCTCGGACGCTATGCGGCGACCGACGCCCTGATACACCGTCGTGCTGTCCAGAAAACGGTCGCAGAGCACGACTTTGCCCGCTTCCACTGCGGGGCGGATGACCTCGCGCACAAGCTGGGCGCGGCTGGCCGCGAAGAGCAGCAGCTCCGTCTCGGGCTTCATCGCCTGCCCGCAGGCGGCGGTCATCAACAGGCGGCGAATCTCCTCCCCTATGGGCGTGCCGCCCGGTTCGCGCGTGACCATCACCTCGTAGTTGTGCGCCTCGAAGCGTTGCGCGATGCGTTCGACCTGGGTGCTCTTGCCTGCTCCTTCCGAGCCTTCGAAAGTGATCAGGAATCCTCGGGTATCGTCGTTTGATTTCATTGTTTCAGGGGTGGAGGCTGGGAAAATTGAGGGGCTTG
>JBAZHO010000205.1:0-4343 GCA_041652375.1 Opitutales bacterium
GGACCGGGTTCGCAATGTGCTTCGCGCGCGGCGTGGGCGAATACGGCTCCGTGGTGTTCATATCGGGCAACATGCCCATGAAGACCGAAATCGCGCCCCTTCTAATAGTGACGGAACTGGAGCAGTACGACTTTCACGCCGCAACGGCCATCGCCGTGGTCATGCTCATGATCTCCTTCGTGGTCCTCTTCGCCATCAACATCCTGCAGGCATGGAGCAGCCGCCGCACCGGCCAGTCCAAGGCGTAAACCCCTTTCCCCAATGGCCAACCCCGTACCCCCCAGTCTGGAAACCCACGGCATAGGCCGTGCGATGAGCGACTCCCGCCTCGCCCGCACCCTGCTCACAGGTGCTGCGCTGGCCTTTCTGGCCCTGCTGCTGCTGGTTCCGCTGGCCGCCGTGTTCACGGAAGCCCTCCGCAAAGGCTGGACGACGTTCTTTGCGACCTTCAACAACTACGACGCCCAGTACGCGATCCTGCTCACCCTGCTGGTGGCGGGCATAAGCGTGCCGCTGAACCTCGTGTTCGGCCTCGCGGCGGCGTGGGCCGTGACCAAGCACGACTTCCCCGGCAAGAGCATACTGGTCACTCTGATCGACCTGCCCTTCTCCGTGTCGCCCGTGGTCTCCGGCCTGATACTGGTGCTCGTCTTCGGAATACACGGCTGGTTCGGCCCCATGCTGCAATCCACGGGCCTGCAAATAATCTTCGCCGTGCCCGGCATCGTGCTGGCCACCGTGTTCGTCACCTTCCCCTTCGTTGCCCGCGAACTCATACCCGCGATGGAAGCCACGGGCCGCGAGGAAGAACTGGCCGCCGTGATGCTAGGCGCGAGCGGGTGGCAGATACTGCGCCGAATCACGCTGCCCAACGTGCGCTGGGCGCTGCTCTACGGCGTGCTGCTGTGCAACGCCCGCGCGATGGGCGAGTTCGGGGCCGTGAGCGTGGTCTCGGGCCACATACGCGGAGAGACCAACACCGTGCCCCTGCACGTGGAAATCCTTTATAACGAATACAACTTTGTGGCCGCCTTCGCAATGGCCTCGCTGCTCGCCCTTCTGGCCCTGCTGACGCTCGTGGCCAAGACCGCCCTCGAATGGCGCATCCAGCACATGGAAAGGCAGGTTGTCACCGAACGCACCCGCCACCGCGACCCAGCCCTTACCGGACCCGTCAAATGAGCCTCAGAGCACTGAACATATCCAAACACTTCGGCAAGACCCGCGCGCTCGAAAACGTGTCGCTCGAAGTCAAAAGCGGTCAGCTCGTGGCCCTACTCGGCCCCTCCGGCAGCGGCAAGACGACGCTCTTGCGCATCATGGCGGGCCTAGACTTCCCCGACCCCGGCAGCGAAGGCCGCCTGCTCTTCAACGAGCGCGACGTGATGGACCTGCCCGCGCGCATGCGCGGCGTCGGCATGGTGTTCCAGCACTACGCCCTGTTCCGCAACATGAACGTGTACGACAACGTGGCCTTCGGCATGAGCGTGCTCAAGGGCAGGGAACGCCCGACGAAGAAGGAAATCCGCAATCGCGTGAGCGAACTGCTTGGCAAGGTGCATCTGGAAGGCTTCGAACGGCGCATGCCCCACCAGCTCTCCGGCGGGCAACGCCAGCGCGTGGCCCTAGCCCGCGCCGTGGCCATCAGGCCCCAGATACTGCTGCTGGACGAACCCTTCGGCGCGCTGGACGCCAAGGTGCGCAAGGAACTGCGCCGCTGGCTTCGCGCCTTTCAGGAAGAGGAGAAGCTGACCACGGTGTTCGTGACGCACGACCAAGAGGAAGCCCTCGAACTGGCCGACGAAGTAGTGGTCATGAACAACGCCCGCGTGGAACAGTCCGGCAGCCCGCAGGAGGTTTACGACCACCCCGCGTCCCCCTTCGTCATAGAGTTTCTCGGCAACGTGAACCGCCTTCTGCGCGGCAAAACCATGCCCGACGGGCAGAAAAGCCGCCTCTACGTGCGCCCGCACGACATCGAGATCGGCCAAATCGTGCCCGGTCACACCCTCGAAGCGCGCGTTCTGCACGTGTTCTCGGCGGGCAGCGTGGGCCGCGTGACACTTGAATACGCCGAAACAGGCGAAATGCTCGAAGCGGAAATACCGCGCAGCGAAGTGGACTCCATGCACCTTGCCGCCGGGCAGACGGTGGGCCTGCGCTTCCGCCACACCCGCGTCTTCGCCCGCCGCGAGGACACCACGCAGGAACTGGTCGAAGTCCCCTACGAGCAGGAGCCTAAAGATGCTTGATGGTCAGCATGGTCACGTCGTCGCCCTGCCCCCTGCCTTCGGAAAAATACACCACGCGCTCGAAAATCTTCCTGTTGATCTCCCCCGCCGGAAGGTCTTCCAGTTCCTCCAGCGCCTCGACCAAACGCTCTGATCCGTACTGCGCGCCCTGCTGATTGGCCGTTTCGGTGATTCCGTCGGTGTACATGACGAGTATCTCGCCGCGACTGAAGGGAATGGTTTTTTCCTCGATCACCTTGTCGAACAGTTTCTCCTTGGCCATGCCAAGGGCCATTCCATCGGACCGGATGAACTGCGGCTTCAGTCTGCCGTCCACGGCGCGGCGCAACATCAGGGGCAGCTCGTGCCCCGCGCGGGCAATGGTGACGATGTCCTCCGCCGTGTCCACTATGGCGTATAGCATGGTCACGAACATGTCCCTGCGCATCTCCTCGCGCATGATGGAGTTAAGGTCGGAGAGCACGCGGGCCGGAGAGATGCCGCTGCGGGCCAGATGCCGCAGGTTGCTCTGGCATATGGCCATCAGGATGGACGCTGGAACGCCTTTCCCGGACACGTCGGCAATGGCCAGACCGATGCGGTTATCGTCGATGGTGAATACGTCGTACAGGTCCCCGCCGACCTTCTGCGCGGGCAGATAGAGGGGCGCAACGTCCAGCGCGGGCCGGTCCGGCATGCTCTTTGGCAGGAGCATGGCCTGTATGCTGCTTGCCAGCGCGAGGTCCACATCCATCTTGTTGCGCTCAATCTGGGCCTCCATGAGGTCCAGATTGTGGATCGCAAGGCCCGACTGTTCCGCAATGCCCATTGCCAGCGAAAAGTCGCTCTGGGAAAATGGCGTCCCGTCCGCCGGGTTGGCGATTGCCAGAACTGCGATTTTCCTGTCCTGAAAGCGTATCGGGACCACTATGAGGCTGTGCGTGGCCAGCGCCGGATCGTCCATGCGCACGATGCGGGGGTCCTGTGACGCATCGCTCAAAAGAACGCCCTTGCCCGAAACCGCGACGGAGCCGACTATCCCCTGCCCCAGCGGGATGCGCTGGGCCCGCAGAACGCCTTCGATGAAGCGGGCGCGGGTGGAAAGCTGCATGCTGGTTCCGCGCGGGAGCGGGTTTTGCGGCGGGAACAAGCCCTCGACGGCCACGGCGACAAGTTCTTCGGAACGCACCTCGAAGACGCAGGCGCTCAATGCCCCGGTGCTTATGACGGCGGAATGAACGACGCGTCTGAAAAGCTCCTCCCGCCCGACGCCCTCGCCCACGGCGTCCACAAAACTGTGCATGAACTGGAGGACTATCTCGCGCTCCTGCTCGTGAATCTGCTTCTCCTCGTCAAGGCGCAGCGCCCACCTGCGCCAGCGCATCGCGCACAACCAGCCGCACAGCAGAAATATACAACAGAATATCAGGGCTGGAACAAGCATCGTTTAAACATGAAGCATATCATCCCGGCACATATGAGAGCAAGACGCGGATGAAGCTGTTCCAGCATTAATTCATGTGAACCTACGACAGGACAAAGGCGAATTTCCGCCAAGGAAACACAAATTCACTCCGTGGACGGGTCCCAGCCGCCGCGCTTTCTCATAAATGTCAGAACGTCCTGAAAACGCTCCGCGTTGGATTCGTCGCATTTGATGAGTTTCTTGTGCGCGTCGATGATCATGCGCACCCGGTCGTCCTTGTCGCTGGTGTCGGGCGAGAGCGCATGGAGCCGGTCATCGACGCCCGCCTCCGGCCCGCTTTCGCCTATGCATGCGATGCGGTGCAGGCCGAGGTTGCAGATAAGCTCCAAGTTGCGCGGGCCTAGCGAGTTGAGGCGCATCTCGCCCGGCGGGTCCAAGTCCATCAGTTCCAGCGCGGCCCCGGCCACGATGCCGAGGAAGGTGCTGTCCGCCGAGAGGCAGTTCCTGAAATCGACGCTGATGTTCCGACGCCCCTGCCCTATCATCATGGCGAAAAACTCCCGCATTGGCGCGGAGTTCAAATAGTTCGCTCTCCCGTTGATACGTATGACAACGGGGTCCGTGTAGGGATTGACGAGAAATACGGGGGCCTGTTCCGGCATCGGCTGCGTAGTTCGTTTCTGTGT
>JBAZHO010000206.1:0-4331 GCA_041652375.1 Opitutales bacterium
TCGCAGAGTCCTTCGGCGTCGAAGGCGGGCACGGGTCGCTCATCGAAGGGGTGCAGCCGGACTCTCCGGCGGCGGCAGCCGGGATCAAGCGCGGGGATATCATAGTCGCGCTTGACGGCAAGCCCGTCAGCAGCGAAAGCGACTTGAGGATCAACGTGTCCCAGAAAAAGCCCGGAACGGTCATCAAGATTGACTTCGTGCGCGACGGCATGAAACAGGAGGCGGACATAACACTCGGCAACCTGTCTGAAAACGACAAGATAGCAGGCGAGAACGGCGACATTCTCCTCGAAGGCGTTTCCGTCCGCGCCGTCAACGACGAGCTCGCCCGCAAATACGAACTTGCGAGCAAGGAAGGCATCGTCATCACCAATATCGACAACGCGTCTCCGTTCGGGCGCGTGCTCGCCGTCGGGATGCAGATCATCGAGGTCAACGACAGGCCCGTCAGCAACGTGGCGCAGGCTTACAAGCTGTTGCGCAAAGGGGCCGTAAACCGCCTCTGGGTGGCTTTCAAGGGGCAGGCGGCCTATGTGGCGCTCCGCATCCCGTAACCCGTCACAGCGGGCTCGAGCAATGGGCGCAAGGCATTTCAGGGGCGTACGCATGCGAGTGGACGGATTCGCACCCGAACCCCGAGCGTCCCGGACCGAGATGGCTTCTGGTCAGTCGGCAGTGACCCGGGCGCGTTTTGCGCGATACATCCCGCGGAACACGGCGTAGGCCTCGATGAGTATGCCGAACTCCAGAAGGATGACCGCAATTCCGATCACCGTCAGCGGTATGTTGTTGCTGCCGATCCATGACGGAGAGCCGTTCCAGCCGACGAACACCTGCCAGATGATGCCCCACAGCGGCATGATCAACATGAAGATGCAGGGTATGACGGCCATCCAGACGGGCTTTTTCTGAGACAGCAGGTAGCTGATTATGACGACGAAGGCCAGACCGACGACAAGCTGGTTGGTCACGCCGAAGAGCGGCCACAGAATCATGCCGCCGGTGCCGAGGGTGTCGCTTGTCCAAGCCTTGCCGTGCGCGGGCATGGAGGCCAGAAGACCAGCCGTCACAACGGCGATAATGGTCGCGCCGTGGCGGCTCTGGATCATGCGGCGCACAAGAGGAAGGCGTCCGCCTTGGGCGATTTCGTCTTCCGTCTTCCTGTAATCGAACAGGCAGTTTGATATTTCCTCCACGACGTAGCGTTGCAGGCGGCAGGCGGTGTCCATCGACGTGCCTGCGAAGCTGGCCACGAAAAGCCCCATGAGGGCCACGGTGAAAGATGCCGGAAGGCCCAGAGCGGACAGGAAATTGCCCGACCCGTGGACGAACGCCCCGACGCTGGACCCAAGCCCGGACATGGCTCCCCATGAAGAATAGCTGGCATTCCATGCGTCCTTGCCGATATGTAGCACGCCGTCGGGCGTGGTCAGTCCCAGCCCTATGCCGGCAGTGCAGGCTAGAACGACGAGCACGGACAGAAAGCCTTCGCTCAACATGCCGCCGTAGCCGATGGGCAGGGCGTCCGGTTCGCTGCGCAACTGCTTGCTGGTGGTTCCGCTGCTGACGATGTTGTGAAAGCCGCTGACGGCCCCGCAGGCAATGGTTATGAAAAGAAACGGGAGAAACGGCGGAGCCTTGGCCGGATGCAGGTTGACGGCGGGAGCCAGCATGTGGAGTCCGTCGGTGAATATGGCCGCGCATGCAAGCCCCAGAACGAGCAGCAGGCAGATCGAGATAAGCTGAAGGGAGTTGATGAAGTCGCGCGGCTGAAGCAGCAACCATACGGGCGAGACCGAGGCAACGTATGAATAGAAGAGCAGGGCGAGCACCCATTCCCAGATCGTCCACTGACGCAGCATTTCGTTGAAGGTGTGCAGCGGGCCTACATCGCCATAATACACCGAGATATACATCAGGCCCAGAGCGATCAAGGAGGCCAGAAGGATGATTTTCCCGCCCCTGTGCAGCCAAGTCCCGATTAATATGGCCAAGGGTATCTGGATCATACAGGGGAAAATCGCGGCGGGAAAGAGCCTGAACACGCTGGCCATCACAAGCCCGAGGACGGCGAGGAAAATGGCAAGGGCCAGAAAAACTATGAGCAAGAAGAGTATGCGCGCGCGGCGGCTGATCAGCTTGCCGGAGATGTCCCCGATGGTGTTGCCGTTGTATCGCACGCTGATGACCAGCGAAGCCATGTCGTGCAACGCGCCGATGAAGATGGAGCCGAACACGATCCACAAAAGCGCCGGAACCCATCCCCACAAAACCGCTATGGCGGGACCAACGATGGGACCGGTTCCTGCGATCGAGGCGAAGTGGTGGCCGAAGAGCACGCTTTTGGACGTCGGGACGAAGTCCTGCCCGTCATTTCGGGAAACGGAGGGGCAGATGCGTCCGGCGGACAGTTCAAACAGCCTGTGACCAAGCCAGCGTCCGTAAGTTCGGTAAGCGAGGATGAATCCAAGAGCGGCTGCGACGGCAATTAGCAGGATTTCCATAACGGTATTATCTTGGACGCGCAAATCGTATCATCAATAAGAAACTTGTCCGCAAAGCCACATATGACGCAACGGGGCAACTGTCAGACATCTCGACAAACAGCCTGAAAGCCCGGATGAAGGGCCGTCAAACAACAGGGGAGCACCCTGCCCGATCTATAAATTTCCCGATTAGACATAATAAATATTGTGCGACAAATGGAAATACGACCGGGGAGGGGGCTATAACCAAGTATTTGGGCATCAAAGGCTTGCCAAAATGGCATTCCAGAGTGCGAGTTTCACGCGCAAGCCCTTCCTAGGGCATTTTCGGATTCCGGGCTTCTTTCGTCGTGCTCCTGTGTCAAGCACTCGCCAGTGTTTTCATCGGCACCAAATGCTTCCTTGATGCTCGATGCTCCCGCTTGTAGTTATTCGTTGATGGAGAATCCGCGCGAAAAAAAGAAACGCAAGGTGGACGTTGCCGCTTTGCAGTCGGAGTTCAAGCGGATCATGCCTTCGATGGATATCGCCGCCGCGCGCGACTTGCTGGACTGCGGCTTCGTTCATCTGGACGAACTGCGTGGCCGTTCCCCGGAGGCCATTTTCGACAAGGTGCGCAAGACTCATCCCGAGACTCCCGCCGACAGGCTCTGCTCTTACCGCATGGCGGTATATTTCGCCGAGACTCCTGAACCGGATCCGAAACTGCTGCAACCCCACATGTGGCGCTAGACCCGGACTCGTCCTGCTGTCTCTAGCTGCCCATCAGCGAGGGCCAGCACTGCCACAGCGCCAGCGCCCAGACCGCGCCGCTTGTGCAAAGACTCAGCAGGACCGCCGCGCTGCCCATGTCCTTGGCCCTCTTGGCCAGATGATGTTCTTCCACGGAAATGTAATCCACCGCCGCTTCCACGGCGGAGTTCAGCAATTCCACGATCAGCACAAGCATGACGCTGCCGATGAGCATGGCCCGCATCATCCAGTCCACGGGCACGAAAAACGCCGCCGGGATCAGGACAACGGCCAGCGCCAGTTCCTGTCTGAATGCGGCCTCGTGCCTGAACGCACTGCCCAGTCCGTCCAAGGAATACCGGAAAGCCCGCAAGATGCGCGTTATGCCTGTTGCCCCCTTGGTGCCGAAACTTGCATTGGATTGATCCATCACCATTTGCGCATAGCCTAAGCTGGCCGGATGTGCAATCCGCTTTGCGCACCCGACGCGTGTTGCGTTCATCGCCCCGCTTCGGGCTGCGCTGCGGCAGGTATGTCCGGGAAGTCCAGATCCACGTATATGAGCCTGTGGTCCGATGCCTGCTCCGAACCCGGTCCGTCGAAAATCTTCGCGCTCCCTTCGACCAGCATCTCGCACATGGGCGGCGAGCACAGCAGCATGTCTATGCGCTCGTACACGTCGTGGGACGTGTAGTGGTAGGTCCACGCCTCGCCGTTGGAATCAAGGGCGCGCAGGGCCGTTCCGAGCTTCATGTCGCCCTTCTGTGACAGCCTTTTCCACGTTCCGCTGCCCGGCGAGTCGTTCGTGTCCCCGGCGAGAATCCACATCCCCGCTCCGGCGTCTTTTGCAATGCAGTTGCGCACTGCCGTGGCCTCGCCCTCGCGTTCCTTCCTGTTCAACACGGCATCAGTCTCGCTGCCCAGACGGCTCTTCAGGTGAATCCCGTACATGGTCCAGACGCGGCCTTGGGTCGTGAATGATAACGCTATAAGTCCGCGTTTTACCCCGTAATCCTCCCCGCCTATGCTGTATGACAGGTCCGCGAATCTATCGACTTTGGTGAAAGGGATGCGCGAGAGCGCGCATAGGCAGCGTTCCCCGTCCAGCGCGAC
>JBAZHO010000207.1:0-4316 GCA_041652375.1 Opitutales bacterium
CCCTGCTGCGCGACGACGCGGGCACCCATGCCCTGCTGGACAGGGCCGCGCGTGGCGAGGGGCCTTTTTCCGTGCATCTGCTGGCCTCGGAAAGGGAACTGGGCATATGGGCGGCGCTGGCCGGAATCCCGCGTGGAAAGACCTGCACCTATGCGGAACTGGCCCAGCAGGCGGGCCTGCCGCGCGGCTACGCCCGCAGTGTCGGCACCTTGCTCGCGGGCAACAAGATCGCGCTTATCCTGCCCTGCCACCGCGTGATACCCGCTGATGGAGGCGCGGGGAAGTACCGATGGGGCGCGGATCTGAAGGCGGACCTACTGCATACTGAACGCCGCTGATAACGCCCTGCCACGCGAAACGGCGGGCCGGATAGGCGACTTTTCACCCCGCGCGCTCCCCTACCCTGCCCTCCGCCGACGCGCGGCAGGGAACCGCGAGACGACCCGGCGCGCCAAAGCTTTCAGGCAGTTCGACGGAACTGCTTGAAGAGACGCAAATTGTCCATAGGATTAAGGCTAGCAGTGGGATGAACAGCCAAGAAGACCAGTCAGAACCGGACGATCGCAATTTCCAGACCTTGAACAGGCGCTCCAGCACCATGTACCAGGTCACGTTCAGCGACCAAAGCATGGGCGAACTTAACAAGATGTCCGTGGAGGAACAGATGAAGCTGGTGGAAATCATCAGTAACATTTCCTCGGAAATGCTCGAACACCCGCGCGAACCCATCGGGCGCTTCTCACGAGGCAACCGGACCTTTTACCGCGTCCGCGCGGACGATTTGCGCTGTTATTTCGAGATCAAGGGCAACATCCTCTACAGCCACTACATCATCCACAAATACAGCCTCACGGACTTCGTATTCCGCTTCAAGCTGCCCGTCACCGAAGAACAGATGATCGAGCAGCACCAGTCGTTCTGGAAATACCTTGATACGCTGAGGAAATAATCAAATGCAAGGGCAAGGCCCGATGGACAAACCGCGTTACGCCAGCACAACCGAGGCCAGCCGCATCTACTTTCTCCCCTGCCTGATGACGGCGGGGAACCTTTTTTGCGGATTCGCGGCCATAATGCGCTGCGTCGAGGCGAAGTTCACGGCCCGGATAGAGCTGCTGGACCCGCTGTTCGCCGCCAGCCAGAAAAGCCCGGCGCAAATCTACGAACAAGCGATCTGGTTCATTCTGGCCGCAGTGCTCTTCGACAGTCTCGACGGTCGGCTCGCGCGGCTAGGCGGGCAGGAATCGCTGTTCGGCATGGAGTTCGACTCGCTGGCGGACATCGTTTCCTTCGGCATAGCCCCTGCCCTGCTGGTGTTCTTCATGATCCTGAGCCCCACGCAGGACCTGCCCCTTTACCGACAGCTCGGCTGGATGATCGGCTTCGTGTATCTGGCCTGCGCGGCGATACGATTGGCGCGTTTCAACGTCATCACAAGCCCTCTGCTGGAACCGGACGAGACCTTGCCCAAGGCGGATTTCCTCGGCCTGCCCGTACCTGCCGCTGCGGGCACGATCGCCAGCATCGTGATGATGCTCAACCGCCTGCCCACGCGCGACATCCCGACCATATCGCTGCTGCTGCCGGCGTTCCTGCTGGCGGTGGCGCTGCTGATGGTCAGCAAGGTGCACTACCCCAGCTTCAAGCATATCGACTGGAAAACGCATATCGGCGTCGGCGCGCTGCTTTCCATGCTGGCCATTATCTTTCTGGTGTATCAGTTTCATTATTTCGCCATCGGATCCATCTTCATATCCTATTTGTTCTTCGGGATCTTCCGTCACTTGTGGTGGATGACCCGTCGCGTCCGGGCATGACGAAAAGCTGTCAGGAACATGTGGGAAAAAGAAAACTTATCCACCGTCCGTCCAGAGCCTGTGAACAACGCAGCCTGAACCACCACTTTACCAAGCTCCCCCTCCTACCCTAACTCTCTGTAACTTATAACCTTGCCAAGCTGTTGCTCTTGCTGACACTGTAGAAGAAGAAGAAGGTATTTATATATTTAATAAAAAGGAACTTCTTCTGCACGCGAACAACGTTGCCAGAGTCCTCAGCCTAGCCCAAATTGATCCCGTAACCGTCATGAGATTCACGATCAATCGAGACCATTTTACCAGCGGACTTCAACAGGTGCTCAACGTTGTGGGCACGCGAGCCACGATGCCCATTCTCGGCAATGCCTTGATTGAGGCGTCCGAGGGCAGCGTAAGCCTCACCACGACGAACCTGGACATGAGCATCCGCTGCCGCATCAAGGCGCAGGTGGATGAAGCCGGGAGCATCACCTTGCCGGTGCGCAAGCTCGCGGCGATTGTGAGCGACCTGCCGAGTCTCGAGGTGCAGGTGGAAGCCACGGCCCAGCAGGCGCGGATATTTTCCGGCACGGCCATCTTCCGCATCATGGGCATCTCCAGCGAGGAGTTCCCGCCCCTGCCCAGCTTTGCCGACAAGCATTCTTTCGTGCTTCAGCAGGACGACCTTTCGCGCATGCTCCGCAGCGTGTCCTACGCCCAGTCCACGGACGAGGCTCGCTACATCATGAACGGCGTGTATTTCAGCTTCGTCGAAAACAAGCTGACGATGGTCGCCACCGACGGTCGCCGTCTCGCGGTGATCAGCAAGGACATGACCGTGAGCGACGAGAACGCAGGCAGCATCATCCTGCCCGCCAAGACGGCTGGTGAGGTGTCGCGTCTGCTCGGGCAGGGCGATAACGTGCGCATTGCCTTTAACGACCGTCAGGTGGCCTTCGAGATCGCCAGCAGCGACGGCGAGGGCGCGATGACCGATTCCATCTATCTGGTTTCCAAGGTCGTGGAGGGCAACTATCCGAACTACCGGCAGGTCATCCCAAGGGAGACCGACCAGTACATCCGCATCAACCGCGAGACTTTCCTCAACACCGTGCGCCGCGCGTCCCGCGTGACCAGCGACAAGAACAACTCCGTCAAGGTCAGCATCAAGCCCGACCAGCTCGACATCACCGGATCGTCCCCCGACATCGGCGAGTCCAAGGTGTCCGTAAACGTGGACTACAAGGGGCCTGAAATCACCGTGGGCTTCAACCCGCAGTATCTCATGGATCCGCTGAAGGCCGTTACGCGCGACGATGTCCTGTTCGAGTTCAAGGACGAACTTTCGCCGGGCGTCATCCGCACACCCGACGGTTTCCTCTGCGTGATCATGCCTCTGCGTCTGACTTAGGCACGCCATTGCGCGGATACAAAGCTGCAGTCTGCCCGTGACGGAAATCATCCCCAAACTGGTTCAGGAGCTGAACGTATTCGTTCTGCCGCTTGTGATTGTGGCCGTGATCCTGTCGGTTTCCGGCATACGCAAGGGCGAGCCTTCGGGCGTGATCATAGGCCGCTGGGCCTTGTGGCTGTGCGTGTCCACGGGCGTCGCCATACTGCTCAACAGACTCGGCGCGAGCAGCAAGCCGATGTGGGCCACGGCCCTGTTCTGCCTGCTGATGTGGATGTTCATCGAGACGGTTTACAACTGGCTCGCCATCGACGCTATTTCGCGCAGCGGCCTGCCCCTTTTCCCCACCTACCGTCACAACGAGGGCGGCAACCAGTGGCCTGCGGACAGAAAGTTCATCGCCCTGCGCGAGAACCTGCGCAAGGCCGGCCTGCGCTCCGTGGCGTCGGTCATCGGCAAGCTCGGCGCGGAGGACTACCTGCGCTGTTCGGTTTACCAGAGCGAGGACGCCACGCTGCGCCTGAACCTGATGTTCCTGCCCCGAGGCGGCGGCGCGCTATCCGTTTTCCTCGCGTTTTCGTCCCTGCTCGAAAACGGCTACCGCATCGTGACGGACAACATCTTCATTCCCTTCGGCGGTTTCTACCCTGAAAACATGCTTCTGGAACGCCACCCTCTGGTCCGTTCCATTGGCAGGCTGATGAAGATACACGCCAGACGCGTCTCCAAGGCCGCCTCAACGCCCATGATCTGGGAAGGCGATCCTGTCGCAGACATGAACGAGCTTCAGAAGGAGATCGAGAAGCTGAACGTCAGCCTCGGTTTTCTGGTGGACCCGTCCAAGCGCGAGGAGGACGGCAACATAAGCCGCGAAGGACGCTACAGGCTATGGACGGAGCTATGGACCCTGAACTATCTGGGCCGCCCCAAGAACTACTGCTAGTGTGGTGTCCCGCAAGTAACCTTAAGAAGTACGCCTCTTATGGGTTTGCAGCGCTCCAGAATTTTCATTTATAGCGATTTCCAAAAGAAAACCGAAATAGAACCCAGAATTTTTATCCGCAGATAAGCAGGGATTTACGCAGATTATTGAAAAGAAGACTTTCTGA
>JBAZHO010000208.1:0-4301 GCA_041652375.1 Opitutales bacterium
CCCCCGGGCTGACGCCCGGATAGGACACAGAGGAGACTTGCTTGAATAGGGCGTCGGGGCGGCCAATTACTGCGTCTCCCTATTTTTACGAACTAACCGGGCATACCCATGAAGTTTCATAGGAGCCAACCGATGCGGCGATACATGTCCTGCCACCCTTTGCCTTCCAGCAGACTGACAGTAGATCGAGGTGACATCATGTCCGTTTTTCTACCCAGTATTCGTTGGACTTGGGGCGATGCACTTGCCGACGTTGTGATAAAATGCCTGCGGAGCATAGCTATACGTCTGCAAGCCGTGGCAAAACTGCCGTTGATCTGGGGATCATCGATCCATGCCGGGCAACCGCGCATGAATACAGGGGTCGGCGGGATTTGGGGTATCTTGGCTATGCTTGCGTTGGGCCTTGCCCCTGCACTGCAGGCAAGCACGCCCTCTGGATCGATCGATGCCTTCATCGCCAGCGAGATGCCGGCCTCCGGAGCGCCGGGCCTCGCCTATGCGGTCGTCGAAGACGGCAAGATCGACCTCGATACCGGGATTTCGAACTATCTGGAGGTGTTCTCGGGCCGCCCCGGCTACGCGATCACGATCCGGCAACTGCTCAGCCACACAAGCGGGTTTTCGACCCTGCAGGGCAACCAGACCCACAAGGACCTGACCACGGGCAAAGATGAGCTTGCGCGTCAGGTTGAGCAGATTGCGCAATGGGACCCTGCCTACAAACCCGGTATCAGATGGGAGTATTCGAACGCGAACTACCAAGTTCTCGGCGCCCTGATCGAGGCATTGAGCGGTCAGGATTTTGCGGGCTACATCGAGACCAGAATCCTGAAACCGATTGGAATGAATCACAGCTTCGTCGCCGACGGACAAGTCCATGATACGATGGCGAGGGGGCATCGGCCTTGGTTCGGCACGAAGCGCCCCATGCAAGAGAGCAAGACCGATCTCATCATCGCCCCCGCTGGCGGCGTCATCGCAAGTGCTGGCGACGTGGCCCGATATCTGGCGATCATGATGAACGGCAAGGACGACGTCATCAGCGCAGCGAGCAAGGCTGCCATGCTGCGCCCGGCGAGCGATGCGTCGCCGTTCTACGGCCTTGGCTGGTTCATCGATGCCGGGCAGGGAACCGTTTTCCACACTGGCAACAGCCCCGGGATAGAAACGCTCGCCACTATGGTGCCCGCCGCGAAGAAAGGCGTTGTCGTCCTCGTCAATGCAGGAAGCGGAATCGGGTTCGGCGAAACGGCGCAGCTCCGCAAAGGCATCGCTGCCCGAGCGCTTGGCATGGACTACGCGGACGAAGGAAGCCGCTGGCAACAGAAAACCGTGTTTGTCGTATGCGCGCTCCTGCCCGTCCTGTTCGTGCTCAGCATGGTCTGGGCATGGTTCCATCGTGCGCAATTGCGCGCCAAGTCCGGGGCATTCGGCTTGTTCAGCCTCTGGTTCCCCTTGGTGACCACGCTTGCGATGGCCTGGACCTTTTTTTACCTGATCCCGCAGCTCTTTGGCGTCTCCACGGCGACCTTGCGCCTCTTCCAGCCTGATCTGGGGCTGGCGTTTCTGGCGGCTGCGGCGACGGGTGTGATGTGGGCGGTGTTCAGGCTTGGCGTGGCCTACAGCGGTGCCAAAAGGGCTTGAGTCAACGACCGCTTTCAGGTTCCCGCTGAACAGCATCCTTCGTCTCGGATTGGGCGCATTCTGTCGGGCAGCTCATGCCAATACTGGCCCAGCGGCTCCTAGCCGTCACCTGACTGTCCGCTCTGCGTCGGAATAAGGAAACAGCAAGTTCCCATAGCACGCCCACGGTCGTGGCTCTCAGGCACGGCCTGTCTCTGCTGTGAAATCACCCGCTCCACCCCGTAAACAACCCGCGCGGGATTGCGTGAAAGCTGCTTTAACGGCATAATGTTATACATGAGTTCCACGACACAGCCTGACGCCTTTTCCCTGAATAATCCGGCGACCAAAATCCGCCGACTCAATCGCGCAGCCTTCGCCGCTGCGGCCCTGATTCCCTTTCTGTTTTCCATCCCCGCCGGCGCGGGCGAAGCGGCCTCGTCCTGCGCGGACCCCTGCCCGGAGTTCGGCTCGATAGAGATTCTCGATCCCGCCGGAGCGGCCCTGTTTCCGCAGGGTGCGCGCATGGTGAAACTGGCCGACGGCTTCACATGGACCGAAGGGCCGGTTTGGCTGCCCGATGAACACGCGCTGCTGTTTGCGGACATGATCAACAACCGCATTTGCAAGTGGAAGGACGGCGAGGGCGTGAGCACATTTCTGGAAAAGAGCGGTGGAGTGCAGGGCGGGGACAAGGTTTACAACCCCGGCTCCAACGGCATGATTCTGAACAAGGACGGGCAACTTCTGATCTGCCAGCACAGCGACCGACGCATTGTGCGGCTCGACGCCGACGGGCACACGCTGCACACCGTCGTTGACCGTTTCGAGGGCAAGCGCCTGAACAGCCCCAACGACCTCGTGTTCGACAAGGCCGGGAACCTCTTCTTCACGGACCCGACTTACGGACTCGCAAAAGACAGCGACTCCGAACTGGGCTTCTGCGGCGTGTATCGCCTGAGCAATGACGGAAAGCTGACCCTGCTCTCCAAGGACTTCGCCAAGCCCAACGGCATCGGAATATCGCCCGACGGAAAGACGCTCTACGCCTCGGACTCCGAAAACGGTCAATTCGCAGTTTTCTCCTTCGCGCTGAACGAGGACGGCAGCGTCGGCCCGCGCAAGCTGTTCTGGAACGCCATGCCCTTTGCGGAGGGCAACCCCGGCTCAACGGACGGCATGACGATTGACGCTGGCGGCAACGTCTGGACCTGCGGACCGGGCGGCATCTACGTGCTATCGCCCGAAGACAAGCTGCTCGCAAAGCTGAACACGGGAGAGCCGACCGCGAACTGCGTTTTCGGCGGCGAGGACGGCCACGACCTCTTCATCATGGCCAACCACACAATCGTGCGCCTGAAGACGAAGACGCGGGGCCTGAACCAGTAAGCGGGCCGGATTGCTTTCCCGCGCAAGGACGCTTATCGGTATCCGGCGTGTCCACCTACATCACCATACTCAGCGCGGCGCTGCCGGTCTTCCTGATACTTGGGACGGGCTACCTTGCGCGCGTGCGCGGCTGGCTGGCTCCGAATGCGGACGGCTCCGTGATGAAGCTGGTTATCAACGCCCTGTATCCCTTCCTCATCCTGACTTTCATTCTGGGCAATCCCGCGCTCAAAGAGGCCTCGAACATCGGCTACGGGATCGGCCTCGGCGCGTTTCTGACCGTGATCGGCATCAGCCTCGGCTACCTTTGCGGGCCGCTGGGCGGCATGAACGTGGGCAGCGGGCGGCGCACCTTCGCCTTCTCCACGGGCCTGAACAACTACGGCTACATAGCGATCCCCGTGGCGGCGGCGGTGTTCGGGGTGGACAGCCCGATGATGGGCGTGCTGCTGGTGTGCAACGTGGGCATCGAGGCCATGCTCTGGACCTTCGGCCTGCTGGTGCTCACGGGCAAGGTCAGCCGGGACGTATGGAAGCAACTGCTCAACCCGCCGCTTATTGCGATGCTTGTCGGGCTGACGCTGAACTTCGCGGGCCTGCCGGAAATGGACGGGGTAGCCGGGCGGACCTACCACATATTTGAAACCGCGCTGCGCATGATGGGCGCTTGCGCGATACCGCTTGGCCTCTTGATAAGCGGGGCCACGTTCTGCGACCTTGTCCGCAGCGGCGAATGGCTGGGCCGCTGGCAAGTGCCCGTGCTGGGAACCATGCTGCGCAACGGCTTGCTTCCGGCCCTCTACATAGCGATGGCCATATCCATCCCCTTCTCAACGGAGCTGAAGCAGGTTCTGACCGTTCAAGCGGCCATGCCCGCCGCCATGCTACCCATCGTGCTGGCCCGCTACTACGGCGGCAGCCCCGCCGTGGCCGTGCAAGTGATAGTCGCCAGCACACTTACGGGCCTGATCACGATCCCGTTCTGGCTGGCCACAGGCCTGCGCCTGATCCCATAGAACAGGTTCTTCAAAAGAAAACCGAAATACCAGAATTTTTATCCGCAGATAAGCAGGGATAAAACAGGGATTGGAAAATCATAACGTCTTCTTTTACAACATAGCGGTTGCCAAAAGTCGGCCAATTTGAAGCCGCAGGACGAACGCATGCCTCCCCGGACGGCTCGGAGAGCCGTCCCTACCCCTAAAACGTTGATGCGCAATCTGTTGGTAGGGACGGCTCGGTTCCTCGCTGTTTGGTGTGGAATAGGGAACTGAAGGCCCTCGCCG
>JBAZHO010000209.1:0-4269 GCA_041652375.1 Opitutales bacterium
CCGGACGAGGCCGTAGTGATAGAATATCTGCTAGGTTCCCTCAAAGGGCAGCGCAGACCGGACCTTGTGGTGTGCGTGGTGGACAGCACGGCCCTCGTGCGCAGCCTGTTCCTCGCCGCCCAGATAGCGGACCTCGGCCTGCCGATGGTCCTCGCGCTCAACATGTGGGACGATGCCAAGGGACAGGGGCAGAACATCGACGCGGAACTGCTCGGCCAGCGGCTGGGCGTCGCCTGCATCCCAACGTCTGCCAAGACGGGCGAGGGGATCGACGAGCTGCGCGGAGCCATTGCCGACGCGCTTGCGCAGGGGCGTCACATGAGGCCGCCCCTGTGGCCCGTGGCCGTCGATGAGGCCACGCGCGTCCTGCGGGCGTCCCTGTCCGGGACCGCTCTGTCGGACTCCGTCCTGCGGAGGATACTTTTCGACAGCTCCGGGACCCTCGCCATACACCTCGGCATCGAAGAGACCCGCCGCCGGGACGCCGTCGCGCTTGCGCGCAAGAAACTCTACGACGCGGGGTTCAACCCGATGGCGTGCGAGGCCATGCTCCACTACCGGGACCTGCGCACGTGGACCGAGGGCGTGGACGCCGCGGGCGAAGCGAACGGCGCGGGCGATGAAACGATGCATGGCCACGGAACCGGACGTCGCGGGCCGAGGCATTCCGAGAGCATAGACAGGCTGCTGCTGCATCGGGGTTGGGGCCTGCTGGTCTTCGTGGGCGTCATGTATCTGGTATTTCAGGCCGTGTATTCGTGGGCCACGCCTTTCATGGCGGCGACGGACTGGGTTGTGGGGCTGATGCACGACGGGGCATGGGCGCTGCTTGCGGGGTATCCCGTTTTGCAGAGTCTGGTAAGCGACGGCATGATAGGCGGCATTGGGGCCTGCCTCATCTTTCTGCCGCAGATTCTGATACTGTTCATGTTCATCGCCATGCTGGAGGATTCCGGCTACCTGCCCCGCGCCGCGTTCCTGATGGACAAGATGTTCAGTTGGTGCGGCCTGAGCGGGAAGAGCTTCGTGCCCATGCTCTCCAGCTACGCATGCGCCGTGCCCGGCATCATGGCCACGCGCACCATCAAGGACCCCAAGGCGCGGATCGCCACGATTCTCGTCGCGCCGCTGATGAGCTGCTCGGCCCGCCTTCCCATTTACGTGCTCTTCATCGGCATGTTCATACAGCCGCGCTACGGGTCGTTTTACGCGGGCCTGATGCTCTTCGCCATGCATATGATAGGGCTGCTCGTCGCCGGACCCGTGGCGTTCGTGCTCACGCGCGTCATACTCCGCAGCAAGCCCCAGCCGTTTTTTCTGGAACTGCCCCCGTACCGCGTCCCGCGCGTCAAAGACGTGCTCATACGTATGTTCGAACGCGGAAAGGTGTTTCTGCGCACCGCAGGCAGCGTCATCTTCGCCATGACGGTAATCATCTGGGCACTGCTCTATTTCCCGCGCCCTGCCGATCTGCCCGCCCGCGTGGAAAGCACTTTCGCGGCGGATCAGGCCGCGCGAACCGGCCAGAGTGCCGTGGATGTGGAAGCCGCGCTGCGGGCCGGGGACGCCGCGACGGCGCACGTGCTGGACCATGCCGTGGAGTCCGCCTACGTGGAGCAGAGTTATCTGGGCCGCTTCGGTCGCTTCATACAGCCCGTGTTCGCTCCCGCCGGTTTCGACTGGAAGCTGTCCGTGGGCATCGTGGCCAGCTTCCCGGCAAGGGAAGTGGTGCTCTCCACCCTCGGGGTGATATACAGGCAGGGCGACAAGGTGGACGAGAACTCCGTCGCGCTGCGCAAGAGCATGGAATCCGACCTTTGGATCAGCGGGCCAAGGGCCGGGCAGCCTGTGTACACGCTTCCGATGGTGATCGCCCTGATGGTGTTTTTCGCGCTCTGTCAGCAGTGCATGGCCACCGTGGCCGCGATAGTGCGCGAAGCAGGCTGGGGATGGGCCGTGTTCTCCTTCGTTTACATGACGGCGCTGGCATGGATCGGGGCCGTGGCCGCATATCAGTTAGGCAGTATTATGTGACACGATTCCGGCCCGGACAAACAATCCGCAGTCCTTTCGCCCGCGCATGGACAGGCGCGATATAAGCAAGGGTTGCAAGTAATTTCCCGAAAGCGCGCGCAGATACTGATCCTTGCGCGCTAGATACAGTTGCAGAATACCGTCTTGCAGAAAAAGGATATTGGGTGGATATTTCGACGATGAAACAGGAAGCAGGCTTGGCTGAAAGAGAGGGTCATATCATCCGCTCCGAGGGCAGGGACGAGGTTCATCCCACCAGCGGCTACACCGGACTGGAAGAGGTCATGAACAGCCTCATCCACGGAATCGGTCTTGTGTGGGCCGTGACCGCCCTTGTGTTAAGCGTGGTGTTCGCCAGCCTGTATTCAAACGCATGGCTCATCGTCGCCTGCTCCATCTACGGGGCCAGCCTGACGATCCTGTACTTTTCGAGCTTCATGTATCACAGCGTGCGCCGCCTGAAGTGGAAGAAGTATTTCCTGACTTGGGACCACGCCTGCATATACGTGCTCATCGCCGGTTCATATACTCCGTTCGCTCTCGGACCCCTGCGCGGATCGGTCGGATGGACGATCTTCGGTATCGTGTGGGCGCTGGCCATCGGCGGCGTGATCAAGGAAATCTTCGCCTCCAAGCGCGGCGGACTCATCTCCAGTCTTTTTTACCTCGGCATGGGCTGGATATGCGCCTTCGCCATCGCGCCTCTATACTTCAACATGACGAGGCCCGGCTTCACGCTTCTGTTCGTAGGCGGGCTGGTGTATTCCGTGGGCGTGTTCTTCTACCTGTCCCGCCGGATGAAGTATCACCACGCCATATGGCACCTGTTCGTGCTCGGCGGTTCTGTCTGCCAGTGGGTCTCGGTCCTGACGATCATCTTGGGCAAGACGTCCTGATCTCGCGCGCACAGCGATTTCCAAAATAAATCCCAGAATTTTTATCCGCAGATAAGCAGGGATAAAACAGGGATTAGAAAATCAGAACGTCTTATCTGTGGTTAGAGCGGTTGCCAAAAGTTTCCCCAAATAGAAACCTAATCTGGCAAGAAAACGGGACAACCGACGTATGCACACGCCGCGGACGCCTCGGAGAGGCGTCCCTACCAACAGATTGCGCATCAACGTCTTAGGGGTAGGGACGGCTCTCCGAGCCGTCCGCGGAGGCATGCATTCGTCCTGCGGCTTCAAATTGGCCGACTTTTGGCAACCGCTATTTGTCAGGATTCCAGATCTTGGGCGGCTCCGCCGGTCTGCCGGATCATGCCTGCGGCCAGCGTGGCGTTGTCGAAGGGATCGACCAGTATGAAGCTGCCCGTGGAACGGTTGTGCGCGTAGGAGTCATAATACAGGGGCTTCGCCACGCGCAAAATGACGCGTCCTATCTGGTTGAGCGACAGGTCCGCCACGTCTTCCACCTTGTGCAGGGTGTTCACGTCCACGCAGTAGCGCAGTTCCTTGACCACGGCCTGAAGCTCGCGCGTGGTGTGGCGCAGGATGAGTTTGTCGCCGGGGCGCAACTGCCGCTCGGCGGAGAACCAGCATACCATCGCGTCGATGTCCTGCCCGCTGGAGGGTCTGTTGCCGGGCTTGGCGATCATGTCGCCGCGTGAAATGTCTATGTCGTCGTCGAGGGTCATCACCACGGACTGCGGCGTGAAGGCCTCGTCCAGCTTCGCGTCCCCGGCATATATGTCCGCGATGCGGGATGTCTGCCCGCCGGGCAGCACCACGATCTGGTCCCCCGGCTTGAACACGCCGCCCGCCACCTGCCCGGCGTAGCCGCGGAAGTCGTGCCAGCGGTCCTCGTTGGGGCGGATCACCGTCTGCACCGGGAATCGGGCGTCAACAAGATTGCGGTCCCCGCCCACGTAGGTGTTTTCGAGGTGGTAGAGCAGGGGAGCGCCGTTGTACCAAGCCATGTTCGCCGAACGCGTCACGACGTTGTCCCCGCGCAGGGCGCTGATCGGGATGAACGTCATGCTGGCTATGTCGAGGCGCGAGGCGAAGGCGCGGAAGTCCGCGCAGACCTCCTCGTAAACCCGCTCCGAATAGTCCACCAGATCCATCTTGTTCACGCAGAGAACGAAGCTGCGGATGCCCAGAAGCGAGCTGATGAAGGCGTGCCGCCGCGTCTGTTCCTGCACCCCGTGCCGCGCGTCCACAAGCAGCAGCGCGAGGCTGGCCGACGAAGCGCCCGTGACCATGTTGCGCGTGTATTGGACGTGGCCGGGAGTGT
>JBAZHO010000210.1:0-4228 GCA_041652375.1 Opitutales bacterium
CGGGGGGAGGTCCCAGATTTCCTTGGCGTATTCGCTGATGGTGCGGTCGCTTGAGAACTTGCCCACTCTGGCCGTGTTCAGGATGGCCATTTTCGCCCAGCGGGTCTTGTCCTTGTAGGCTTCGTTGACCGTTTCCTGTGCGCGGATGTAGCTTTCGTAGTCCGCCATCACGAGGAAGGGGTCGCCCCCTGCCAGCAGGCTTTCGCGTATGGCGCAGAGTTCGCCGGGCGCTTCGGGCGTGAAGTATTCCGAGCCTATCCAGTCCACCACTTCGCGCAGTTCTTCGTTGGCGTAGTAGTAGTCGTAGGGGTTGTAGCCGCGCGCGCGCAGCGCTTCCACTTCGTTCACGGTCAGGCCGAAGATGAAGATGTTCTCGTCGCCCACTTCTTCCTTGATCTCGATGTTCGCGCCGTCGAGCGTGCCGATGGTGAGCGAGCCGTTCAGGGCGAGTTTCATGTTGCCCGTGCCGGAGGCTTCCTTGCCTGCAGTGGAGATCTGTTCGGACAGGTCGGAGGCCGGTATGATGCGCTCGGCAAGCGACACGCGGTAGTTGGGCAGGAACACGACCTTGAGCTTGTCCTTGATGCGGGCGTCGTTGTTGATGACTTGGCCGACGCGGTTGATCGCTTCGATGATCTTCTTGGCCAGATAGTAGCCGGGGGCGGCCTTCGCGCCGAAGATGCACACGCGGGCCGGAACGTCCATGTCCGGGTTGTGCAGCAGGCGGCGGTACAGGGTGAGGATGTGCAGCAGGTTCAGGTGCTGGCGCTTGTACTCGTGCAGGCGCTTGATCTGCACGTCGAACAGGGCGTCCGGGCTGACGACAACATTGCAGGCTTTCAGTATTATCTTGGCGAGGATTTCCTTGTTGCGGTGCTTGATGGCCATGAACTCGGTCTGGAAAGCTGCGTCGTTGGCAAACTTCTCCAGTCCGCGCAGCTTGTCCAGATCCGCAGGCCAGTCCGGGCCCACGCTCTTGTCCGCAAGGGCGGCCAGTTCCGGGTTGCACTGCTTTAGCCAGCGGCGTGGCGTGATGCCGTTGGTCTTGTTGTTGAAGCGGTCCGGGTAAAGTTCGTCGAAGAGGGGGAAGAGCTTTTCGCGCAGTAGCTGGGTGTGTATCGCCGCCACGCCGTTCACGCTGTGGCTGCCTATCACGGACATGTAGGCCATGCGGACCATCTTCGGGTTTGCTTCCTCGATGATGGACAGGTCGCGCTTCTTGGCGTCGTCGCCCGGCCAGCGCAATTCCACTTCCTGAGTGAGGAAGCTGCGGTTGATGTCGTAAATGATCTGGAGGTGGCGGGGGAGGACTTTCTCGAACAGAGGCACGGACCATCTTTCAAGCGCCTCGGGCAGCAGGGTGTGGTTCGTGTAGGCGAGGGTCTTGCGGGTGATCTCCCATGCCTTTTCCCACGGCACGTGCTTTTCGTCGATCAGCATGCGCATCAGTTCCGGCACGGCAATCGCGGGGTGCGTGTCGTTGAGCTGCACGGTCACTTTTTCGGGGAAGCTCTCCATGTTGGAGTTTTTCTTCTCGAAGCGGCGCATGATGTCGTAGAGCGAGCAGGCGACGAAGAAATATTGCTGCACGAGGCGCAGCTCCTTGCCGTTCTCGGAGCTGTCGTTCGGATACAGCACCTTGGTTACGCTCTCGGCCCAGCTCTTGTCCCGCACGGCGTCCACGTAGCCGCCCTTGTTGAACACGTCCAGATCAAGCTCCTTGCTGGCCTTGGATTCCCACAGGCGCATGAAGTTGACCGTCTTGGCCCCGTAGCCGACGATCGGGATGTCGTAGGGCAGGCCGAGCAGCTCGCTGTAGTCGGTCCACTCGTGATGCGAGTTGCCGATGGAGTCGAAGCGCGTCTGCACGCGACCGAAAATCTTGATGGCCTTCTCGTATTCCGGGCGCACGATTTCCCACGGGCTGCCGAATTTGCACCAGTCGTCGGGCTGTTCGATCTGCCGACCCTCGTCGAAGCTCTGGCGGAACAGGCCGAAATGATAGCGTATGCCGTAGCCGACCGCCGGAAGCTGAAGCGTGGCCAGCGAATCCATGAAGCAGGCCGCCAGTCGGCCCAGACCGCCGTTGCCAAGGCCCATGTCCTCCTCCACTTCGAATAGTTCCTCGATGTCCAGATTCAGGCTTTCGAGGGCTTCCTTCGTGGCGGCGTACAGGCCCGCGTTCACGATGTTGTTGTGCAGCATGCGCCCCATGAGGTATTCGAGGCTCAGGTAGTAGAGGCGGCGGGCGTTGCCGTCGGTCTGCGCCGCCATCGTGGCGATGAAACGCTCCAGTATGCGGTCCTGAACGGCGCGGCTTGTGGCGATCCACCAGTCGCGTTTGGTCGCGCTGCCGGTGTCGCGGGCCAGCGAATACTTCAGGTGGTTGAGGATGGAGCTGCGTATGCCTTCCGCCGTCGCCTCGATGTTGAATTTGAAAAAGGGCGCTGAAGCCGGATTCGCTTTCGTCGCGGAGGCGTTTTTTCTGGTGCTGTTTTTCTGCGGCATGATTTTGTCTGCGTGAAAATTCGCTATAAGTCTGGGTGCTGTGGCGATACAATGGACCCTTGCGAGCCAGCATGTCCATGCCCGTATCGCGGTTTGCTCTTTCGATGATCGTCAGGCCGCCGGACGGCAAGCCCCGAAATTACTGTAACGGCATTATCCGCGCCAAATGCTCCCTTATGCAAAAAAGCGATGACATTTGCGCAAAACCCCCGCGTCCTTTCCGCGCCGGGAGCTTTTTGTCGCCCTCCGCTTTCATTCGGGCGATCCTTGAGCTTTCATTCTTGCAGAACCCGCGCTCTGTGGAAGTATTGCCTGCATGACAGAACTCATCTCAGGTCGTCGCAAGAGCTTGCTGCTTATCGTCTCCGGCCCAGCCGGGAGCGGGAAGACCACTCTTTGCGACAGGCTTCTGGCGGAGTTCAGTCCGAAGCTCCAGCGCGTCGTCACGGCCACGTCCCGCCCGCCGCGCCCCGGAGAGATCGAGGGCCTTGATTACTATTTTCTTTCTGCCGAGGCTTTTGAAAAAAAAGTGTCCGCAGGCGCGTTCTACGAGCATGCGCACGTGCATTCCTACCGCTACGGCGTGTTGCGCAAGGCCGTGCTGAAGAATCTGGACGCGGCGCAGGACCTGCTGCTCAACATCGACGTGCAGGGCGCGGCCACCTTCCGTTCCGCAGCCCGCGTGGATCCCCGCATGGGCGACCGCGTCTGTTCGGTGTTCATCATGCCCCGCAGCATCGAGCAGATATGCGAGCGCCTCCAGACGCGAGGCAGCGACGACGACGAAGAGATACTCCGCCGCATCGAGACGGCCAAGCTGGAGATCCGCGTCTGGAAGAGCTACGACTACTGCATCCTGAGCGGCGCGCGCGACCACGACTACGAAATGATCCGCTCCGTGTATCTGGCCGAGACGCTGCGGGCCGACCGCATGGAGTCCTGAGGGCGAGCGCCTGCGCATATATAGAGGTTGCCAAAAGTAACCCGAAATTGAACTCGAATCTCTCGATGAATCGGGGCAACGGACATATGTGTGCACCCCGGACGCCTCGGAGAGGCGTCCCTACCAACATATTGTGCATCAACGTCTTAGAGGTAGGGACGGCTCTCCGAGCCGTCCGCGAGGCGTGCGTTCGTCAGGCAGCATCAAATTAGCCGACTTTTGGCTATCGCTATTTCACTCCTCCACGAGACGCCAGCGGCCCGTGGGGCTGCGTTCCAGACCTAGAGTCTCGCCGAAGGCGTCGGACAGCAGGTCGGCGCGCATGACTTGGTCCAGCGGGCCGCTTGCCAGCACCCGGCCTTGTTTGAGCACGAGCGCGTGCGTGAAGGCGGGGGTGATTTCCTCCACGTGGTGCGTCACCAGCACCATCGGCGGGTCGTCGGGCCGGGCCGCCGTCTGTTCCAGATACTCAAGGAAGCGCCGTCGTGCCACGGGGTCCAGCCCGGAGCAGGGTTCGTCCAGAATCAGCAGTCTGGGGTTCGCCATGAGGGCGCGGCAGATGAGCACGCGCTGGCGTTCGCCTTGCGAGAGCAGTTCCCAAGGGCGGTCCGCGATCGCTGAGAGGTCCGCGTCTGCGAGAAGGTCCAGCGTGTGAGCGGCGTCTGCCGGCGCGGCTTCGTGCCAAGGGTTGATGACCGCGCCCTTGCCGCTGGCCACGATCTCCTGCGCCGTGAAGCCGGGCTGTATCATGCGCTTCACGCTGCTGCTCACAAGGCC
>JBAZHO010000211.1:0-4212 GCA_041652375.1 Opitutales bacterium
GAAGTGTTCGAACTCCCCCGCGATGAGCGCGGGCCTGATGCCGGGAGACCGGATACTGAGCGTTGACGGCGAGGCGATCGGCCACATTTTCACCGCAGGCAAGCTCATCGCCCAGACGCCCCCGGTTCCGCACACGCTATCCGTGCTTCGCGGGGAAAGGAGCCTCGAAATATCGATCACGCCGGAACTTGTGCAGGACGGCTCCGCCGAGCCGCGCCCGATGATAGGCGTGCGCTGGGCACCGGAACCAAGGGTTCTTGTGCATGAGAACCCCTTCAGGCTGATCTCCGGCGTGGTCTATATGACCTTCGACGTGCTAAAGGCACTGCTCAACCCCCGAAGCGACGTGAGCGTGAAGGACATGAGCGGCCCGGTGGGCATAGCGCACGCCCTGTTCGCCTCCGCAAGGGAAAGCTTGGCGATGCTGCTATTTCTGGTCGTCTTCATAAACATAAATCTGGCGATCGTGAACCTGCTTCCCCTGCCCGTTCTGGACGGCGGGCACATCGCCTTCGCCATCGCGGAGAAATTGCGCGGCAAGCCCCTGCCGCCCCGCCTCATGGCCAACAGTCAGGCCCTGTTCATAATACTGCTGTTTAGCATGATGGCCTACATCACCCTGCACGACATCATGCGCGAGTTCGACATGGCGCGCACGCGCAAGGAAATCCGTCAGGTCCAGCAGACCCCGGACCCCGTCTTCAGTCCGGCAGCGGACGCCGCCGCCCCGGCGCAAACCGTTGCGCCGACGAACGAGGCGGAAACAAATATGCCCGGCGCGGAATAGATGGCACAAGCCGTGCTTTGATCCGTGTATGTACATGGTCGGATTTGCCGCGAACGAAGGCTCTGTTAACCCACGGGAGCTTCGAGCTTGACAAGACCGCCGCCCCGGCCCACTCTGAGCATAGTTCTTTGTAGTAGCCACACAGGGCAGAATGCCAAGTGCCGGTCTTGCGCCTGAAAACACTGCGTTGTTTTCGAGCGCGGACAATCAATTTGCGGTTTCATGGGAACCGCTCTCCATTTCCCGGGCAACCGGGAATATAAAACCAAACAACGGAGATCAACCCATGATCCACACCAGAACAGATACTCAGGCACTGAGGAATCACAAGGCCCGCCCGGCCCGGAAGATTCCGGGCCTCCGTGAACGGCTTATGGACGACCGCGTGGTCGCCTCCATGACGCGCACGGACTTTATGGGTCTTGGTGGTCTGCGCTGATAAAATAGAAATCAAGCTGGGCGGGAGAAGCAATTCTCCCGCCCTTTTTATTCACCGCGCAAACGCTTCATTTCCACTCGCGCGAAAAATATGCGTCCGCAACCTGCATAAATCTCGAACACATCCGCACCCTTTGTTAGTTTTTCCGCAGTAGGAGCGCTGTTTCATGCGCCCGCAACGGTTCCGCCCCTCGAACCGGCATCAATCTTTCGTCCGCCTCATCGCAATGTTCTTCAATTTGAACGCCAAGACAAGAGCACCGGCCAACGCGGTACTGGACCGTCAGCTCGGGCAGGAGCTGATGCATGTCTTTTACAGGCAGGCACATGCAAACGCATATGTTGGAATACTATGCACGCTTGCGTTCACGCTTGTGGCGTATCCCGGCAAATCGACTCCCACCTTGCTTGTCTGGTTCGCGCTCATGCTCTGCGGCTACATTGCCCGCCTGTGGGGCATAGACAGGATATTCAGGATCGGCAGGTCGAAGTCGGCCTCCGTCCAAAACAATTATCTGGTGTTTCTGGGCATTATGGTCTTCGGCAGCGGCTGGGGCTACGCCGCATGGGCATTCATCGCGCCGGGACACAGCAGCAGCCACCTGCCCTTGCTCTTTCTGCTTTCGGGCATGACGGTGTTCTTCCCCGCAATGCTCTCCGCCAAGCCCTGGGTCGGAATCGCAATGGTGATTCCGATGATCTGCGGTCTGGCGCTCAGACTGCACGAAGAAGCGTACGACGTGTTTCCGCACGCGGTGCTCATAGCCTCGATGTTGTCGCTATCCGGCATCGGGCTGGCGGCACAGCATTACAAGGATCTGAAAAAGAACATCGCCCTCGGGCTGGAGAAGGAATCGCTGTTCAACCGCCTCCTCGAAGCCAAGGCACGGGCCGAGGAGATTGCCTACTCCAAAAGCGCCTTTCTGGCCACGATGAGCCACGAAATCCGCACCCCGATCAACGGACTCATGGGGATGCTGGAAATACTGCGCGACACCGACCTTAACAGTGCGCAGACCAACTACCTCAACGCAGCCTCCCGAAGCGCCGAATCCCTGCTGCAACTGCTCAACGACATTCTGGACTATTCCAAGATTGAAGTGGGCCGCCTTGAACTGGAAAAGCTGCCCTTCGACTGGATAGCCATGACCGGGGAAATCGCCTTGATGAACCGCGTTCTGGCGGCGGACAAAGGCATTGCCTTCCATCTGGACATACCGGCGGAAGGGACCTCCATCGTGCTCGGAGACCCCACCCGTCTGCGCCAGATAATGAACAACCTGCTGTCCAACGCGCTGAAGTTCACGTCCGAAGGCAGCATCACCCTCAAGGCCGTCGTCGAAAACGAGAGCGACGACAAAGTGATGCTGAGCATATCGGTGAAGGACACCGGCATCGGCATCGAAGCGGATACGCAGGCCAAGCTTTTCCAGCACTACCAGCAGGCCAGCGCGGCCACCAACCGCAAGTACGGAGGCACGGGCCTCGGACTGGCCATTTCGCAGCAACTGGCCCACCTGATGGGCGGCAACATCCGCCTGATCAGCGAGCCGGGCAAGGGCAGCGAGTTCATCCTGACCTTGCCTTTCTACAAGTCCTCGCCGGACGCCCTGAGGACCTTGGCCAGCAACTGCGGACAGGCGCCGGAACGCTTCCGCGCCAAGGTGCTCGTCGTCGAGGACGACCCCGTGAGCCAGCGCGTCGCCGTGCTGATGCTCAAGAGTTTCGGCATCACGCCCACCGTGGTGAACACCGGCGGCGCGTCTATGGAAGCCGAGGCGCGGGAACATTTCGACATAGTTTTCATGGACTCCCGCCTGCCGGACATCAGCGGGTTTGAAGCCGCGCGGACGATCATCACGCGCCAGCCCGGCGAAGACGAGGACCCGGAAAAACTGAAGCGCCCCGTAATCGTGGCCATGACCGGGGCGGACAACCCGGAGGACCGCAAGATGGCGCAAGAGAGCGGCATCGCGGCCTTCATGACCAAGCCGGTGCGCAAGAGGGACATGCGCCTTTGCCTCGAAGCCGCCGAAGCAGCAGAATACGTAGGCGGCGAAAAGCTGTTCATCGAAGCCCTTGCAACCGGGGCGAAACCTTGCGTATCGTATCGGGCGCATGGAAGCAGCGGGAAAGAAACAAGCAACATGGGGAGGCCGGTTCCGCGAAGGACCCTCGCCCCTGATGGCGCAGTTCAGCGAGTCCGTATCCTTCGACAGGGAACTTGCGCGCTTCGACGTGCAGGGATCCAAAGCGCACGCGAAAATGCTCGCGCATGTGGGCCTGATCAGCGACGCGGAACGCGACGCCATCGTACAAGGGCTGGACGAAGTTCTGGCCCTTATCGAGTCCGGGCAGTTCCACTGGGACGAGGCGCTGGAAGACGTCCACATGAACATCGAACAGGCCCTCAGCGCCAAGGTTCCCGCAGCCGCGAAGCTGCACACCGCGCGCAGCCGCAACGATCAGGTGGCCACGGACATGCGCCTTTTCCTCAAGGACGCCTGCGCAAAGACGCTGGCGGACATCGGGACGCTCATCCGCGCCCTGCTGGACCTTGCCGAAAAGTCCGCCCACATCCTCATCCCCGGCTACACGCACCTGCAAAGGGCGCAGCCGGTAAGCGCGGCGCATCACCTGCTGGCCTACGTGGAAATGTTCGCGCGGGACCGCGTGCGCTTCCTTCAGGTGGCCGATCAGGCCAACGTATGCCCTCTTGGCTCCGGCGCGATCGCGGGCAGCACCCTGCCCATAGACCGCGAGTTCGTGGCGCTGGAACTGGGCTTCACGGACGCGCAAGGCAAGCCCCGCATCACGGGCAACAGCATGGACGCCGTGGCCGACCGGGACTGCTATCTGGACTTCGCGCACGCCTGCGCCATGTGCGGCGTGCACATGTCCCGCGTGGCCGAAGACATGATACTCTGGAACAGCGCGGAGTTCGGCTTTGCCGATCTGCCGGACGCCTACACCACCGGCTCCAGCAT
>JBAZHO010000212.1:0-4204 GCA_041652375.1 Opitutales bacterium
GTCGCCCAACAATTTTTCCAGCGGGCCGAGGTCCGCGGCTTCGTCCAGCATGGTCAATGCCTCGATGGCCGCGCAGCATACGGCGGAGTCCTTGTCTTTGAGACTGTTCAAAAGGAAAGGCCGCGCTTCCAAATCCCTGTGCACCAACGCCAGCACGGCAGTCTCCCGGACGTATTCGCACCGAAGCATATCAACCAGAATTCCTGACACCGGGACGTCTATTCCGATGACTTCGCTCGGCATGTCGGCGAAAACAAGAAGTCTGGCCCGTTCCTGTCCATCCCCGATCGCGGCGGGATCGAAGCCAAGGAACATATCGCGCATGCCTTCGGTATAGGCGAGTCTCCCGTCGAGCACCCTCTCCATGAGAGGCCCGGCGGCGCGGATGTCCATGATTTGCACCAGCGCGTCCACCGCCTTGCAACACAGTTCCTTATTATCCAGCAGGAGCAGCAAGGCATCGACGAGCAAGGCCGCCCCACTCTTCACAAGCATCGAACACTGCCCTGTTTTCAACAGGTGGGCGACGAACTCCAGCCGTTCCGAAGCTGTCATGTGGTTCAGTTCTATGACTGCGAGGGCCTGCTCCACCTTGCTGCGCACATCCTCGTCTTCGTCGTTGAGCCGGGAAAGCAAAGGACCCACGGCAGCGGACTTGAAAACGGCCGCCGCGATGAAGTCCCCCTTGTGCATCTCGTATTTGACCCACAATCCGGGCGTCTTGAGCGAAGCGTCCAGAAGCGCCCATACGCGTTCCAGAGACTCGCCGCACAAATCCTTCTCAAAGTACAGCTTGGCAATCTGGCTATCCAGTTGCAGGGGATGGTCGAGTTTCAAAGCTTCATCTGCCACAGTCATGCAAACCTCCTGATTATTGACACAGACAGCGTTCCATCATGGGAAATCCCATTGCGGAACGCCGCCAGAATAACGATATGGGATTAGTCAGATTGGTCAAGCACCGTTATGCCGAGCACCGTCACGTAAGACGCAACGGACGCGCAACAATGCAAAATGGTTGAAAGCCGGCCAAAGCGGCTCCATCTTGCATTTCCCACCCGTAACCATGAGCGACCAGATCCAACACGAATGCGGCATTGCACTGATAAGGCTAAAAAAGCCCTTGCAATACTATCAGCAGAAGTACGGCACGGCCCTTTACGGGTTCAACAAGTTGTTCCTGCTCATGGAGAAGCAGCACAACCGAGGGCAGGACGGAGCGGGCATCGGCTGCGTGAAGCTGAACATGCCCAAGGGCTGCGCATACATGTTCCGCGAGCGCGTGCTGGAGGAAAATTCCCTGTCCACCCTCTTCAAGCAGGAATTGAAGCGTTACGACAAACTGGTGCGCAACGGTGACATAATCCCGGAATACGCGCCCGGCGTTAAGGAACATTTCAAGTTCGGCGGAGAGGTCCTCATCGGGCACCTGCGCTACGGCACGAGCGGCAAGTTCGACGAAAGCTCCTGCCACCCCTACTTCCGCAAGAGCAACTGGCCCACGCGCAACCTGATGGTGCTGGGCAACTTCAACATGACCAACACCTGGGCGCTCAACCAGAAGCTCGTTGAGCGCGGCCAGCATCCCATCTTCGACACCGACACACAGACCGTTCTGGAAGAAATCGGCTTCCACCTCGACGAGCAGCATCAGGCCCTTTACCGCAGACACCGCGACGCGGGCCTGTCCGGCGTGGAGATTCCCGACGTGATCGGCAAGGAGCTGGACATGGTGGACGTGCTGCGCCGCTCCGCGCAGATATGGGACGGCGGCTACGTGATAGCGGGCATGGTGGGCAACGGCGACGCCTTCGTGATGCGCGACCCGCACGGCATCCGCCCCTGTTTCTGGTTCGAGGACGACGAGGTGATCGCCTTCGCCTCCGAGCGCGTGCCACTGATGACCGTGTTTGAAAAGGAAAAGGAGGACATCAGCGAGCTTACCCCCGGCCACGTGGTCACGATCAGAAGCAACTGCGAAGTCGGCATCCAGCGGTTCACCGCGCCCCAGAAGCCCGCGCCCTGCTCCTTCGAGCGCATATACTTTTCCCGAGGCAACGACCCGGACATATATCAGGAGCGCAAGGCCTTGGGCAGCGCGCTGATGAGCAGGCTTCTGGACGCGATTGACCACGATCTGGACCACGCCGTGTTCAGCTTCATCCCCAACACCGCAGAGACGGCCTTCTACGGCATGCTTGACGGGCTGCGCCTGAACCGGCGCAAGGAAGTCAAGGCAGCCATACTCGAAGCGCAGAAGGACGGCCCGCTGAGCGAGGAACTGCTCGACAGACTCATCCTGAACAACTGGCCCCAGAGCGAGAAGCTGGCCCACAAGGACATCAAGCTGCGCACCTTCATCAGTCAGGAAACGGGCCGCAGCAAGATGGTCAGCCACGTTTACGACATCACCTACGGCGTCGTCCGCCCGGAGGACAGCCTCGTGGTGCTGGACGACTCGATCGTGCGCGGCACGACGCTGCGCGACTCCATCATCAAGATACTTTCCCGCACCAAGGCAAAGCGCATCGTCGTGGCCTCCACGGCTCCGCAGATTCGCTACCCGGACTGCTACGGCATCGACATGAGCGAACTGGGCAAGTTCATCGCCTTTCAGGCGGCCATCGACCTGCTCAAACTGCGCAACAAGGAACGCGTCATCACCGACACCTACAAGCGCTGCCTCGCGGAGGTCGAAAAACCGGCCTCGGAACAGGTCAACTGCGTCAAGGCGATCTACGATCCCTTCACGGCGGAGGAGCTGTCGGTCCACATTTCAAAACTGCTCCGGCCCAAGGACATCGACTGGAACGGGGAACTGCGCATCGTGTTCCAGTCCATCGAGGCCCTGCACGAGTGCCTGCCCGACCACGGCGGCGACTGGTATTTCACCGGCAACTACCCGACGCCGGGCGGCACGGCCATCGCCAACACGGCCTTCGTGAACTACTACGAGAAGCGCAACGGGCGCTCTTACGACAAGATTCGCTAGTGTGGTGTTAGCGAAATTCACTGACATCCCCGATGCCCCAAAACGGACGGCTGGGGACAACCGTCCCTACCTTAAGCATGCGTAAGTCGTTCATAATCTGTTGGTAGGGACGCCTCTCCGAGGCGTCCGCGTTGCGCTGGCATACTTCCATTGAGTTGCCTAACACCACACTAGAGCACTTTTCGTTTATAGTAGTTCACATTGACTAGTGGACACTTTGAGGAAGCGCTGAAAGCTTTCAGCGCTTGTTTTGTTTTTATTATCATTACCCGGGGTTGCGTGCTACGCACTTACCCCGGGCTATCTCATGTCGCGCTTTTAGCGCTCAGAATGTCCACATGTTGATCGAAACCACTATAGATGGAGAGGTCTCTAGCGAGCGCCGCCTCCGCTCCCTGCCACGGCGGCGGGGGAAGACGTCCGGTATTGCGAAGCTCATGTTGCCTTGCAGCGCGTGCGGCGGGGCTGTAACGTGACCCCATGTCCGCGTTCCGCCGCCTTGCCCGCGCATCGACATGCCTCCCCGCCCTGCCTGCGTGGCTGGCGCTCGCGTCGCTTGGTCTGGCATTCCTGCTGGCCCCTTTCTTCAACGCCGGGACGCATCCCCTGCTTGTGGAGGCCGACCTCGCGCCCGGCGCGACGCTGTACGCCGAGCTGGCCGACGGCTGGTCCGCCCCGCTCGTGCGCGTCGGGGAAGGCGCGCTATGCACCGAATTGCCGCCGCGAAGGGCATACACGCTCTCGCTGCGGGCGGGGGGCGGAGCCTGCCGCGTCACGCAGGCCGCGATTGCAGACCTGAGCGTCCGGCCCGTAGGCACGCTGCTGGAGGCCGCGCCTGCGGACCCGGCGCAGTGGCTGATCGCGGACGGCGGGGCGATTCAGGTCTGCCGCGATCTGGCCGCGACCAGAGGGGCGTTTACGCGGGCTTTCCTCACCCTGTTCTGCCTGCTCTGGCTGCTTTCGTGGGGGCTGGTCGCCCTTGTCCGCACGGACGCAACCCTCGCGCAACCGCCGACGCGTGGCCGCCGGGCCGCGTGGGCGCTGGCGGCGTGGGTGCTGGTCCTTGCCTGCGTTCACGTCTGGCTTGTCGCCACCGCGACGCCCCTGTTCTGGTGGGCGGACTCCGTGGGCTATGCGGGCAAGGCGCTGGCGTTTTTCAACCACGGCACTTACGACACGGGGCAGGTTTACTTCGAGCTTTCCCGCGCGCCG
>JBAZHO010000213.1:0-4197 GCA_041652375.1 Opitutales bacterium
CTGAAGCCGCAGGACGAACGCGTGCCTCCCCCGGACGGCTCGGAGAGCCGTCCCTACCCCTAAGACGTTGATGTGCAATCTGTTGGTAGGGACGCCTCGGTTCCTCGCTATTTGGTGTGGGTCAAAAGGAAGTAATCAGGTCCAAGGAAACGCATGTTTCCTTGGACCAATAGCAAGGGTGACGGGCTTTCGTCAGGGCGTTCGCCAACTCCGTCAATATCAAACGGGCATAAACGGCATCCTCCCCACTTTGTGGGTCCCCTCCATTTATCTCCCGTTCGATGGTTGACGGCTATCGACATGAATGGAAAACGCATGTCGCTATCCATCAAATTCTTAGTCTTCGAACGTCGCCAGCCGTCAATCAAGCAATCGAAGGATAAATGGCGGGGTCCCCGCTTGCGGGGATGGCCGTTTATGTTCGATTGCTCCTTGACGGGCTATGGACTCACCAGCGCAACCAACCCATAACCTCATCTCGGGAAAGGGAAACGTACGTTTCCCTTTCCCTGCCCGCCCGGCGAGGGCCTTCAAGTTCTATTCCACACCAAACAGCGAGGAACCGACGCCTCTCCGAGGCGTCCGGGGCGTGTGCATACGTCGGTTGTCCCGGTTCTTTGCCAGATTAGGTTTCTATTTCGGGATACTTTTGGCAATCGCTTGAATCTTAGTCGAACTTGACCTTCGGGGCCTGCGCTGCTCCTTCGTCGGCTTTGAAATACGCGTCGCGGGGTTGGCCGAAGAAGCGTCCGGGGAACTGTCTTACGTAGGTGTTGTAGGATTGAAGGGCTTCGTTGTAGCGGCGGCGTTCCACCGAGACTCGGTTTTCCGTGCCTTCGATCTGGCTTTGCAGCGCGAGGAAGTTCTGGTTGCTTTTCAGGTCAGGGTAATTTTCCACGATGACCATGAGGCGGGAGAGCGCACCTTCCATCCGGCTTGCGATGTCGGCTTGCACTTCGGGCTGGTGGGACTCGCCCCACTGGCTGCGCAGGCGCGTGACTTCCGTCAGCACGTCTTTTTCCTGCCCGGCGTAGCCTTTCACCGTCTCCACGAGGTTGGGGATCAGGTCGAAGCGTCTCTGGAGCGCCGTTTCCACCTGCGCCCATGAGGTGTCCACGCCTACGTCGTATGCCTGCACTTTGTTGTAAACGCGCATCGCGGCCAGTGCCACGAGCAGGGCCAGAATGCACATGACCATCAAGGTGATGATCACGTAGTGGACCGCGCCGCCGCGGTTGCGGGAAAGACTGGAGGGGGTATTCATGGGGGTCGTGGGGTTTGCGGGGGTGATATGAGACGTCCTCGAAATCAGGGGCGCAATTATGAACCGTGTCATTGGAATGCGTCAACAAGACGCGCGCGCGGTTCCATGCGCTTGCTTATATCGCGTCCACCGCGTCGGTGACGGTTTCGATCTGGCGGATGTAGGCGGCAAAGAGGTCCGGCAATTCCTTCCGGCGCGGGGCTTTTTTGACTGCCTTGAACTCCAGCAGCCGTTCAAACGGCGCAAGGTCCAGCGGCACGAATGCAGCCAGCGCGCGCAGGGCGTCCATCTTCTCGGCGGGGACTTCGTCGCTGTACAGGCGCAGCGCGGCGCGCATCACGACCATTACGGGGGACAGCGAGGCCACAAGCGTCATGAACAAGCGGATTCCCTTGCCGCCGCTCAGGACGTAAGCCTCCCGCAGCTTGAGCAGCTTGCTCCGCAGTTCGAATTCCACCTGATGGCGCAGGTGTTGTTTCGACACTTCCATGCCCGTTAGCAGGTCGTCGCCGTGCAGCACTCGGTGGCTCTGGATCATGTCCAGCATCTCGATGGGGAACACGTCTGCGCTTTTCAGCAGCCTAGCCTCGGTGAACAGCAGCGGCGCGGTGTTGCCCGCACGGCGCCACCTCTTGACCGGCGAGGACAGGCACGACAGCTCTTCCAGCCCGATATTTTCAAGGACCAGCAGCAGGTTGAAGTCCGATTGGCGGCCCATGTGGTCGCCCGCCGCAGCGGAGCCGTACAGGATCACGGCCTTCAGCCTCGGCCCCAGTAGCTGCGCCACTTGCTCCGCGAACGTTTCAGGACTCATCTTCTTGTAAAATGTAAACATATGCTCTGCCTCCCGTGAAAAGTTAAAGAGTTTACCAGCCTCCGCTCGCGCCGCCGCCGCCGGAACTGCCGCCGCCGAAACCGCCGAAGCCGCCCCCGCCGCCGCCGCCAAAGCCCCCGCCGCCGAAGCCGCCGCTCCCGGATGAGCCTTGGCCCCTACTGCGGTCGAAGAGCGACAAGATGAAGAAAAATATGAATAATATGATGAGCAGCGGAAACTTACCGGGCATTGAGGTCTTGTCTTTGCGCGGGGTGTCCGTGGCGTTCCCGCCGCGTATGAACGGGATGGCCGTGATGTCCCCGCCGAGTATGCGCTCCATGCGCTTCAGAGCCGCACTGATGCCGGACTCGTAATTCCCGCTGCGGAATGCCGGGGCGATGTCCACCCGGATTATGTCGCCGCACAGCGTGTCCGTGAGCACGGGTTCCAACCCGTAGCCCACCTCGATGCGCACCTTGCGCTCCTTCATGGCCACGAGCATCAAGACTCCTTTGTCCTCGCCCTTTTTGCCGATTCCGGCCCTTTCGTAAATGCGGTTCGCCGCGTCGTCGATGTCCCCGCCGTCAAGATCCTTGAGGATGATCAGCACCAGCGCGTTGCCGGTGCGCTGGTGGTAGCTGCGCAGGTTCGCTTCCAGCGCATCCCTCTGCCCGGCGTTCAGCACGCCCGCCTTGTCCGTGACCGCCTGCCCCCGCAAGTCCAGCGATTCCCAAGCCATTGCCGCTGTAACGCGCCCCGGCGCAAGGCAGAGGAACAGGGCGCAGAACAGAAGGAAAACGGGGCGAATAACGCGCATCGCGGGCATTATATAGTCAAAGCGCGGGAAACGGGCAAGGTTTCATCGTTAGTACGCGTTCCCGCGCGGCTTGCTCACGGCGGGCGCGGCGCTCTATGATGCCCGGCAATGAGCCTGACCAGCAGTTACAGGGGCCGCATCGCGCCCTCCCCTTCCGGCTTCCTGCACATCGGGCACGCGCGCACGTTCATGACGGCTTATGAGCGCGCGCAGGCTGCGGGCGGGGACTTGATTCTGCGCGTGGAGGACCTCGACGCGGCCCGCTGCAAGCCCGCCTACTACGACGCCATGATCGAGGACCTCGAATGGCTCGGCATACGCTGGACGGAAGGCCCGGACCTGTCCGGCCCGCGCCAGCCCTACCTGCAAAGCGCGCGCGGGGCCTTCTACACAAGCGCGTGGCATTCCCTGATGGACTCCGGCCTGATCTATCCCTCGCCCCATTCCCGCCGCGACGTGGAACACGCCCTTAGCGCGCCGCACGAGGGTGCGGGCGACCTCGTGTTCCCCGTGGAGTTCCGCCCGGCTAGGGTGGAACGCGCGGACAGTCCCGGCGCGGTCAACTGGCGCTTCCGCGTGCCCGACGGCCTGAGCGTGCGCTTCAGCGACCTCAGGGCCGGGGAGCAGAGCTTCGTCGCGGGGCGGGACTTTGGGGACTTTATCATATGGAGCAAGGACGGCTGGCCGAGCTACGAGATGGCCGTGGTGGTGGACGACTTCACGATGGGCGTTAGCGAGGTCGTGCGCGGCGAGGACCTGCTCCTTTCAACGGCGCGGCAGCTTCTGCTTTACAGGGCGCTCGGATGGGCCGCCCCGGCGTTCTATCACTGCCCCCTAGTGCGCGACGCAGAAGGCATCCGCCTAGCCAAGCGCACAGTGGGCCTGACGATCCGCGAACTGCGCGATAAGGGCCTCAAGCCCGCCGAAGTGCTGGCAATGGCCGAAAAACATCAACCACAGATAAGCGCGGACTGAGAGCGCACCTCATAAGATAACCAACATTGAAAACGAAGAATTTTTATCCACAGATTACACAGATTTCCACAGATTATAAGAATCTGAATAAGAATATTTAACCGCAGATAAACGCGGATTTGCGCAGATAAAAACAAGATTTTCTTATTCTTAAAATCCGCGTACTTATGCGTTTATCTGCGGTTCCATACTTTTGTTTTTGTTCCCGTAATCTGTGGATCAATCTCTTATAGCGGTTGCCAAAAGTCGGCCAATTTGAAGCCGCAGGGCGAACGCGTACCTCCCCGGACGGCTCGGAGAGCCGTCCCGGTTCCTCGCTATTTGGTG
>JBAZHO010000214.1:0-4190 GCA_041652375.1 Opitutales bacterium
CAGTTCCGGCACGCGAAACACCTTGAAGCCGCCCACGCCGGGCTGCGCGCCGATGGCCAGAACCCGCTTGCCGGGGCTTAGGATCATGCGCTCGGCGGAGACGCTGGGCGTGGCCGCGCCGGGCTCGCCCATGTACGCCACCACATCGACCAGTTCCACCCGCTCCATGGAGCCGGAGGCCGACTTGCCCTCAAGAAAAACAGGGGGGTAACCGGCCCTGAACGCGCCGCAGGAAAAACTCTTCCCGGCCACATTGTAGCTGAGACTGTCTGCGACGAGGCGGAAGCCCGGGCGCGTGACGCGGACGTTGCCCATGGCGTAGGCCACCTTGCCCGCCTGATCGTAGCGGATCTCGTCCGCCTCGACGTTGAAATCCTCGTGCGAGAACACCGCGTTGCCCCTCGCCACGAGGCTCTGAGTCTGCGCGTCGTAAACAAGAGGCTCGTCCGCGCTAAGCTCCGGGGCGGCAGCCTGCAAAACGGAGCACAGACAAAGGGACAGCGTGATGAGAAAGGATTTGAAAATTTGCGCGGGCACAGGTCGAGTCTTACTCTGCCAGCGGACACTTTGGCAAAGTGAATCTTTTCGTCAGCCTCGACATCCGCGACACTTGGACTATCAAGATTGAATACTGTGATTATCTCGGAAATTGAACTGGACAGCTTTCTCAAGGCCGACAACTCATCTCCGCACTCCCTTCTGGGCATGCATACGTGCATGAGCGGCAAGGCAGGGGCGCTGGTCGTAAGGGCATTTCTGCGCGAAGCGAAATCCTGCGAGGTCGTCGATGCGGCGGAACCGACCCGGCGCTACCCGATGGAACAGCTCTCCCCGAACGGCTTCTTCGAGGCGCTGATCGAGGACCGAGGCTCAAACCTCTTCCACTACCGCCTGCGCACCGTGAGCGACAACGGAGAGGTGCGCCAGTTTTACGATCCCTACTCCTTCCTGCCCACCCTGAGTCCGCAGGACCTTTACCTTTTCAACGAGGGCACTGAATACCGCATCTACAACAAGCTGGGGGCGCAGTTGCGCGACCAGAACGGAGTGTCGGGCGTGTCCTTCGCGGTGTGGGCCCCAAGCGCAAGACGCGTCAGCGTGTTGGGCGACTTCAACCACTGGGACGGTCGCTACCACCAGATGCGCACGCTCGGCGCTTCAGGCGTGTGGGAAATATTCATCCCCGGGCTGGGCAACGGCGTGAAGTACAAGTTCGAGATCAAGACTCAGGACCGCAGCCTGCTCGTCAAGACCGACCCGTACGGAACCTCGTTCGAGGCCCCGCCGAACAACGCGTCCATAGTCTGCGACGTGTCGCGCTTCAAATGGAGCGATCAGGCATGGATCGCCAAGCGCGAAAAGAACAACACCCTCACAAGCCCGATGAACGTTTACGAGGTGCACGCCGCCTCGTGGAAGCGCGTCTCCGAGGACGGCAACCGCCCCCTCAGCTACCGGGAAATGGCGAAAGACCTCCTGCACTACGTCAAGACGCATGGCTTCACGCACATCGAATTCATGCCTCTTGCGGAACATCCCTTCAGCGGGTCCTGGGGCTATCAGGTGACGGGGTTCTTCGCGCCGACGAATCGCTTCGGCGCACCGGAGGACTTCCAGTACCTCGTGAACGAGTGTCACAAGCACAATATCGGCGTGATTCTCGACTGGGTTCCGGGGCACTTCCCGATGGACAGTTTCGCGCTGGCCCAGTTCGACGGCTCCCACCTCTACGAGCACGCGGACCCGCGTCAGGGCATGCATCAGGACTGGGGCACTTACATCTTCAACTACGCTCGCCACGAGGTGCGCTGCTTCCTGATAGCCAACGCCGTAGCATGGCTCGACCGCTACCACATCGACGGGCTTCGCGTGGACGCCGTGGCCTCGATGCTGTATCTGGACTACTCCCGCAAGGCGGACGAGTGGATTCCCAACATACACGGCGGCAACGAGAACCTCGACGCCGTTTACGTCCTCGGCAAGACGAACGAGATCGTCCACAAACTCTTCCCCGGCGCGGTGACCATCGCGGAGGAATCCACCAGTTTTGGCCGCATCACGCATCCGCTCTCGGAAAACGGACTCGGCTTCGACTACAAGTGGAACATGGGCTGGATGCACGACATGCTGCAGTATTTCCAGCGCGACCCGATCCACCGCAAGTGGCACCAGAACAACCTCACGTTCGGAATGCTCTACCAGTATTCGGAACACTTCATGCAGGTTTTCTCTCACGACGAGGTCGTACACGGCAAGGGGTCGATGATCGGAAAGATGTCCGCATGGGACATGAAGGCCAAGGCCGGGTCGCTGCGTGCCCTCTACACCCTGATGTGGACGTGGCCGGGCAAGAACACCTTGTTCATGGGCTGCGAGTTCGGCCAGAGCGGCGAGTGGAAGTACGACAGTCAGCTTGAGTGGCCGCTGCTCCAGTACCCGGATCACACGGGGGTGCAGTCCATCGTGCGGGACCTGAACCACCTCTGCGGCGACGATCCCACCTTCTACCGCTTCGACTACGACACGAACGGCTTTGAATGGGTTTCCGCCGACGACGCCAACTCCAGCGTGCTTGCCTTTCTGCGCAAGGGCGCGGACCCGATGGACTGCTATCTGATAGTCGGCCACTACACGCCCCTCGTGCGCACCGGATACCGCGTCGGCGTGCCTTTCGGAGGCTTCTGGAAGGAGGTCCTCAACAGCGACGCCGACTTGTACGGGGGCAACGGCGCCGGCAATCTGGGCGGCTTGCCCTCCGACCCCATATCGGCCAACGGGCGCATGCATTCCCTCTGCCTCACCCTGCCGGGCAACAGCACCATGGTCTTCAAGTATCAGCCCGAAAAATAGACCTGTTCCGGCCACGCCATGCCGACTCGTTTCATCGACCTGACCCATCCGCTTCTCGACGGCGGGCCTTCGTGGCCGGGCGATCCGGGCATTTCCGTCGCCCCGCACTGCACGCTTGAGCGCGACGGCTGCCGGGTGAGCCGCGTCAGCATGGGTTCGCATCAGGGGACGCATCTGGACGCGCCCTCGCACTTCCTGCCCGAGGGCTGCGACATCGACGGCATGACGCTGGAGCCTTTCTTCGGCCCGGCCCGCCTGCTGCGCATACCCAAAGGGCGCGGCGAAGCGCTGGACCTGCCCGACCTGCTGCCTTTCGAGGCCCTGATCCGGCCCGGCGCGCGCATCCTGTATCATACGGGCTGGGGCGAGAACTGGGGCCGGGAGGGCTTCTTTACAGAGGGACCCTGCCTGACGCTGGACGCGGCGCGTTTTCTCGCTTCGCGGCGCATAGCCCTGCTTGGCATGGACACGTCCACCCCGGCTGCGGACAACGCGCAGGCTGTCCACGAGGTGCTTCTGGGCGCGGGCGTGGTGATCGTGGAGGGACTTGCGAATCTGGGCCTCTGCCCGGACTCGTTCACCCTCAGCGCCTTTCCGCTCGCGCTTGCGGACGCGGACGGTTCGCCGATCCGGGCCGTGGCGATCTGCTAACCACCCGTGCAGTCGTTCCGTGCCACGTTTTCCGTCGGGCACGCAATGTCTCCAGCACGATACAGAAGGAATGCGCCGCACAAAACGCTTCCTGACGGCTCTATTATTTATCATTAGGCCTTGAGCTTGATAATTCATATATCTATGTATATCTCGTAACGATCGATACCGCTCAGGCCTTCTCTGTTATGTGCCGTCTCCATTCTGGATGAAGAATCTGTCATAACCCAATGTCTGTCATGAAATCTCCCCTCTTAATTCTTACCGCTTCCGCAACTGTTCTCATATTTGCGCCCTTGCGCGCAGATTTCCGTCAGCTTACTGAATTTGAGTTCACTTTGGGCGGAGGAGATAGTCCCCCGTCTTACTCTCAGGTGGGTCGGGTATCGGATTCAAACACGTATTCCCAGTCCACCTCTCACGACGGGAACTTTGCGATTGCAACGAATAATTCGTCTTGGGATATCAATCCCGCGCAGGGGTATATTTCCTACACCAGCAACTCCTCATACAACGGATGGACCAGCAGTGGAGTAGGCATTGACACTCGTGTTGTGGCGGTAAATTACGATACCTTTCGTGTTCTTGCCGGCAGTTCAGGCCTCAATGCCGGAGCCGCCGTGACGCTTACCCTTCGCGTGTCCATTGATGCGTCGGCAAGCACGGACGCGCTGAAATTCCAGACAGGC